>JAZLAD010000081.1:0-22594 GCA_045613005.1 Acutalibacteraceae bacterium
CGGATGTATCCCTGCAAGTCTTATCGATACTCCTGTTGACTATGATAACCTCACAGCCATCGGCTGTATGATGGGTTCAGGTGGTCTTATCGTTATGGACGAAGACAACTGTATGGTTGATATGGCTAAATTCTTCCTTGAGTTTACAGTTGACGAGTCTTGCGGTAAATGTACTCCTTGCCGTGTTGGTACAAAGCGCTTACTTGAAATGCTCGATAAGATTACTAAGGGTAAGGGAACTCTTGAGGATATTGACAGACTTGAAGAGCTTTGCTACTACATAAAGCAGAACTCTCTCTGCGGTCTCGGTCAGACTGCTCCAAACCCTGTTCTTTCAACAATCAAGTTCTTCCGCGATGAGTATATTGCTCACGTTGTTGATAAGAAGTGTCCTGCCGGTGTATGTAAAGACCTTCTCAGCTTTACAATTGATAAAGATAAGTGTATCGGTTGCGGTCTCTGCGCTAGAAACTGCCCTGTTAGCGCTATCATTAAGACCGACTATATTGCTCCAGGTCATAAGCTACCTTCATACTTCATTGATCCTGATAAGTGTATCAAGTGCGGAGTATGTCTTGGCAACTGCAGACCAAAGGCAATAAACAAGATATAAGAAAGGAGCCGAAATATAATGGATATGATAAATGTAAAAATTAACGGTATCGCTGTAAGCGTACCAAAGGGCTCCACTATTTTAGAGGCTGCCCGAAAAGCTGGTGTAGAAATTCCTACACTCTGCTTTATGAAGGAAAAGAATGAAATTGGTGCTTGTCGTATTTGCGTTGTTGAGGTAAACGAGGGAAGAGGCTTCCGTATCGTTACCGCTTGCGTATATCCTGTAACAGAGGGTATGGAGGTTCTTACCAACACCGCTAAAATTCAGAAGGCAAGAAAGACCACTCTTGAACTTATCCTTTCAACACACAAAAAGGATTGCTTATCCTGTAAGCGTTCTACCAACTGCGAACTTCAGAAAATGTGCCGTGACTACGGTGTAGATGAATACGCATTTGATGGCTTTAAGCCTGAATATGAGCTTGATGAGTCTACTGCTCACCTTGTTCGTGATAATAACAAGTGTATCCTTTGCCGTCGTTGTGTAGCTGTTTGTCAGGAACAGTACGTTGCTGTTATCGGCGCTAACGACAGAGGTATCGATACACAAATCGGTCAGGCATTCAATCTTCCGCTTAACAACGTTCCTTGTATCTCTTGCGGTCAGTGTACTGCTGTATGTCCTACAGGCGCACTCACCGAAAAGGACGATACCGATAAGATCTGGGAAGCTTTAGCTGATCCTACAAAGAAGGTTGTTGTTCAGACAGCTCCTTCCGTTCGTGCAACACTCGGCGAGTGCTTCGGTATGCCTATCGGCTCTAACGTTGAGGGCAAGATGGTAGCAGCTCTTAGAAGACTTGGCTTCGACAAGGTATTCGATACCGACTTTGCGGCTGACCTTACTATTGTTGAAGAGGCTAACGAGTTAGTTGAGCGTATCAAGAACGGCGGTACTTTACCAATGATCACCTCCTGCTCACCAGGTTGGGTTAAGTTCTGCGAATACTACTATCCTGATATGTTAGCTCACCTATCTTCCTGCAAGTCACCACAGCAGATGGCAGGCGCAGTTATTAAGACATACTGGGCAGAAAAAGAAGGCATCGATGCTAAGGATATCGTTTCTGTATCGGTAATGCCATGTACTGCTAAGAAGTTCGAAATCGGCAGAGAAGATCAGTCTGCAGCAGGTGTTCCTGACGTTGATATCGCTATCACAACAAGAGAACTTGGCAGAATGATTGAAAGAGCAGGCTTAAACTTCACAGCTTTACCTGATGAAGAGTTTGATAATCCTCTAGGCGAGGATACCGGTGCAGCTGTTATCTTCGGTGCTACAGGCGGTGTTATGGAAGCAGCTTTACGTACCGCTAACGATTGGCTTACAGGCAAGGATAATACAGAAGTTGACTTTACTGCAGTTAGAGGTACAAACGGTCTTAAACAGGCTACCGTTAACATTAACGGCAGTGATATAAAGGTAGCCGTAGCATCTAGCGGTGGCGCTGCAAAGGTTGTTATGGATAAACTAAAAGCTGGTAATCCTGACGGTTGGACCTTTATCGAAATCATGGGTTGTCCGGGCGGCTGTGTAAACGGTGGCGGTCAGCCAATTCAGCCTCAGTATGTTCGCGATACCGTTGATCTTAAGGCTGTTCGCGCAAAGGCACTTTACGATCAGGACAAGGCTTCTGCAATCAGAAAGTCTCACGAGTCTCCTGTTGTTAAAGCTCTTTATGCTGAATGGTATGACGGCATTGGCGGCCACAAGGCTCATCACGATCTACACACAAGCTATGTAGCTCGCGAAAAGATTACTAAAAAATAATTAATGATTTTTCGGGGACGGTCATAAGGTTAATTTATGACCGTCCTTAAAAACCTTTAGGAGAAAATTTATGTACACACTTGAAAAGGCAACTATAGAGGATGCCGAAATTTGCTATAAAATATTGGATTCGGGGCGCAGTTTTCAGCGTCAGCAGGGCTTTGTTCAGTGGAGTGACTTTTTTCCAAATTTTGATACGGTAAAAGACGATATATTAAACCAAAAAGGGTATAAGCTGTTATGCAATGATGAAATAATAGGATATATGTATATTGCTTTTGATGGCGAAAAAGATTACGATTGTATAGAAGGTAAATGGAGTTTTAACGGTGAGTATGCTACCGTGCATAGAGTAGCCTTCAAACCTGAATTCAGAGGCAAGGGACTTTCGAAAATAACATTTGATTCGATTAAAGAGTTGTGCAGATTAAAAAACTTCAAAAGTATCCGTATGGATACCGATGAAAAAAACTTAAGAATGCAACACGTTTTAGAGAAAAACGGATTTAAAAAGTGCGGAAAAATAACCTATAACGGCGGTTTTCTTTACGTTTACGAAAACGTATTAGAGCCTTAAGAAAGGAATAAAATATGAACATTTGGCACGATATACCAGAAAAATTTATAACTCCCGATAGTTTTTCGGCTGTTATTGAAATACAAAAGGGTGGCAAAAATAAATACGAGCTTGATAAAGATACGGGAATGCTTCGCCTCGACAGAGTTTTGTATACCGCTACCCACTATCCTGCAAACTATGGATTTATACCGCGCACCTACGCTGAGGACGGTGACCCGCTTGACGTTCTGGTGCTTTGTCAGGAAAGCATAGTTCCGCTAACCCTTGTTCAGTGTAAGCCAATAGATGTTATAAAAATGATTGATGACGATGCCGCCGATGAAAAAATAATAGCGGTGCCTCTAAAAGACCCGTCACACTCTCATTATACTGATATTTGGCAGCTTCCTTCACACACAATGGAAGAACTAAAGCATTTCTTTACAGTATACAAAGCGCTTGAAAATAAGCGCACCTTTGTAAACGAAATTTTAGGTCGTGAACAGGCTGTGAAAATTATTTCTGACTGTATTGAGGGTTATAATAAAATTTTTAGCGATAAAAAGTAAAAAACACTTGCATTTTTTAGAACTTTGTGATATCATAAATGTTACTGTGATAAGTGTGGCAAGAATTCAGCCACAAACCATTAGGGAGGTGTCATAATGCCAAATATTAAATCTGCAAAGAAGCGCGTAGAAGTAAGCAAGCTCAACAACGAGCGCAATAAGGCTTTCCGTTCTGCTCTTAAAACTTCCATTAAGAAAGCTGATGCTGCTATCGAAGCAAAGGCTCCCGATGCAAACGAGGCTGTAAAGGCTGCTGTTGTAAAGATTGACCGTGCTGCCAATAAGGGTATTCTTCATAAGAATAATGCTGCAAGAAAGAAGTCTGCGCTTGTAAAGAAGCTCAACGCTAACTAACTTGTTGCAAAAAGCAGCGGTAATTTTATTAAATTAACTTATCTAAAAAACACAAATGCACCGCAGGGTTTTGCCTTTGCGGTGCATTTTTTTAAAAATTTTAAATTTTAAGGTTTGCAACGGGCACAGGGGGAGTAACCACTGTCAACAAGTTCTTGCCTGTCATCACAAACGTATAAATTTTGATTGGAAATATTTGAAGCCGAGTCACAGCTTTTAAGGTGAAACTTTTTGGTATTTGTATTGGCATAATATAAAATAACCATATCTTCTTGAGCCTTGCTTTGTGTATCGGTAAAATTCAGATTACTCTCGTTTTTACTGTCGCTTACTCTATATCCGTTAACGGTGTTATCGGTGGGCTGTTTTATAATAATTTGGTCGTTATCTTGCGCTAAACCGGTATTGTCGGTTTTAGATGGGTTACAACAGCAAAGACTAAACAAAACTACAAAAGACAAGACTAAACATAAAAGCTTTTTCAAAATTAATACCCCCCATAGTTAAATTATATAGCAAAACAAATGAAAAATCAATATGAAAGGAGATGCCGTATGAACGCTTCAGAACAAACGCTTAAAGAATTGAAACTAAAGGCAAATAAACTGCCACAAAGTCCGGGCGTGTATATTATGAAAGATAAGTCCGACAACATTATTTATATCGGTAAGGCAAAGTCGCTTAAAAACCGTGTTACACAGTATTTTGGCAAGGGTAGCGCTCATTCCGAAAAGGTTAGACGTATGGTATCTAACGTTTCATATTTTGAATATATTATATGCGATAGCGAATATGAGGCGTTGGTGCTTGAATGTTCGCTCATAAAACAGCATCAGCCTAAATATAATATACTGCTAAAAGATGACAAAGGCTATCACTATATAAAAATCACCGACGACAAGTGGCCAAAAATTGAATTTTCAAATACTATTGACAATAAGGGTGAATATATAGGTCCCTATTATTCGGCGTACGTTGCAAGAGATACGATTGATACAGTTCATAAGATTTTCAAACTTCCCGATTGTAACCGTTCGTTTGATAAATATTCCAAACCCTGTCTTAATTTTCATATAGGCAGATGCGATGCTCCGTGTAGAGCAAAAATTTCAAGAGAAAGCTATCTTGAAACAGTGAATTTAGCAAAAGAATATATTAAAAACGGAAACTCCGCTGATTTAATCTCAATCTTGACTGAAAAAATGAACGCAGAAGCAGAAAAGCTTAATTTTGAATACGCCGCAAAGCTAAGGGATAGGATTAACGCCCTGAACGGTATGAAAAAGGGACAAAAGGTGGTTATGTGCACCTATAAATCACAGGATGTTTTCGCTTCTATTATCGCTCAAAACACTGCCTGTGTCAGTGTTCTTGTCTTTAGAAACAGCCGACTTGTCGATAAAAAACACTATTTCTTTGAGGGCGTTTCGGATAAGGAGAGTCTTTACGGTGAGTTTTTAACCCAGTATTATTTTGGTAGCGAGGATATACCTCCAAGAATACTTTTAGATAGCACCTTTGATGGTATAACGCTTACAGAGCAGTGGCTTGCTTCGGCGGCAAAACGCAAGGTTAAAATACTTATCCCCAAGGCGGGAGAGCAAAAGGATATAGTTGCAATGTGTCGCAACAACGCCGCAGACAATATATCTTACCGCCTTAAAAAAAGCGGTAAGGAAACAGCAGTGCTTAACGAACTAGCTACACTTTTAGGCCTTAAGGGTGTGCCGCAATATATTGAAGCATACGATATTTCTCACACCGCAGGTGACCAGAATGTTGGCGCTATGGTGGTGTTTAAGGATGGTAAGCCCTTAAAATCCGCATATAAAAAATTTAAAATCAAAGGCTTTACGGGGCAAGACGACTACCGTTCACTAGCTCAGGTTATAGAACGAAGGCTTGAGGAGTATAAAAACGGCACCGACGAGGGCTTTAAAACGCTTCCTGACCTAATACTGCTTGACGGCGGAAGTGGTCAGGTGTCGGCAGTAGCGCCAGTGTTAGAAAAATATAATCTGGGTATTGCGCTTTTCGGTATGGTAAAGGATTCAAAGCACCGCACACGTGCAATAGCTAAAGACGGTGGAAATATTGCGCTTAAATCAAACCGCAGTGCTTACACCCTTATAACAGCAATTCAGGATGAGGTGCATCGCTTTGCTATTGGCTACCATCGCAAAAAGCGAACAAAAAAGATGCTTTCAAGTGAGCTTACCACTATCGAGGGAGTGGGCGAAAAAAGAGCCGCAGAATTATTAAAAACCCTAAAAACCGTAAAGGCAATAAAAGAGGCTACTGTTGAAGAATTATCAGCTGTAAAGGGCATAACAAAGCCTGTGGCTCAAAAAATTTTTGATTTTTACCACTCGGATAACTAAATTATAGTTGCTAATTTTTTGAAAATTTGATAAAATATGTATAAATACATTAAAGGAGTGCTTATGATGTCTTGTGTACAATTAGAGCCTGTAAAGTCAGGAGATTTACTTGCAGTTATTCATACAAATATGGGGGATATTTCGGTTAAACTTTTCCCAAAATATGCACCAAAGGCGGTTGAAAACTTCACAACCCACGCTAAAAACGGCTATTATAACGGCATAATTTTCCATAGAGTAATAAAGGATTTTATGATTCAGGGCGGTGACCCAACAGGTACAGGTATGGGCGGCGAGTCCATTTGGGGTAGAAACTTTGAGGACGAATTTTGTCCTGAACTTCATAACCTCTGCGGCGCGCTTTCTATGGCCAACGCAGGTCCTTGTACCAACGGTAGTCAGTTCTTTATAGTACAGGCTTCTTCAGTACCTTCTAATATGTTATCTCAAATGGCAGACCTTGAAGATAGAGGCTTTCCAAAGGATATAGCTGAGGCTTATGCCGAGCTTGGCGGTACACCGTGGCTTGATTTCCGTCACACTGTATTCGGTCAGGTGTACGAAGGAATGGATACGGTAAATTCTATTGCAAACACACCTGTTGGCGCACAGGACAAACCCTTAGAAGATGTTGTAATATTAGGTGTAGACGTTATAACAGCAGAATAAAGGAGTTATTTAAATGAAAGGAATTATACTTGCGGGCGGCTCGGGAACAAGGCTTTATCCGCTTACTATGGTAACCTCTAAGCAACTGCTTCCTGTTTACGATAAGCCTATGATTTATTATCCGCTGTCAACACTTATGTTAGCGGGTATAAAGGATATTCTTATAATTTCAACACCAACCGATTTGCCGAATTTTGAAAGATTGCTTGGTGACGGCTCAAGCTATGGAATTAATTTATCATATGCTGTTCAGCCATCCCCCGACGGTTTAGCGCAAGCCTTTTTAATAGGTGAAGAATTCATAGCGGGTGACAGCTGTGCTATGGTGCTTGGTGATAATATTTTCTACGGAAGCGGTCTTAAAAACCATTTAAGACAGGCATCTCAAAAACCAAACGGTGCTACCATTTTCGGCTACTACGTAGATGATCCTGAGCGCTTTGGAATCGTAGAGTTTGATGAGAACGGTAAGGTTGTTTCTATTGAAGAAAAGCCTCAAAATCCTAAATCAAACTACTGTGTAACAGGACTTTATTTTTACGATAACCGCGTTTGTGAGTTTGCAAAGAAGGTAAAGCCGTCAGCCAGAGGCGAGCTTGAAATTACCGACCTTAACAAAATGTATTTAGAGGACGGAACACTCGACGTTGTAACACTCGGTCGCGGATTTGCATGGCTTGATACAGGCACAATTGATGCACTTAGCGAGGCCACAGAGTTTGTAAAGGTTGTGGAAAACCGCCAAGGAATTAAGATTTCTGCAGTTGAGGAAATAGCTTATAAGAACGGTTGGATTACCAAGGAAAAGCTTTTAGAATCGGCAGAAAAATACGGCAAGTCTCCCTACGGCACACACCTTAAAAACGTTGCCGACGGAAAAATTCGCTATTAATATACCTGAAATCAGGACTGTACCAAAATTGGTACAGTCCTTTTTGTATAATAGTTACAAAGCCATAAAATATCTTTATTTTTTTAAATAGATATGTTAAAATAAAATGGTAATAAGTTTTTAGGTGGTAAGATATGCTTAAATTTATTTTTGGCAGAGCCGCAACGGGTAAAACCTATGAGATTTTAAACTTAATAGAAAAATCGGTTGATAGTGGAGAAAACCCTGTTTTGCTGGTGCCTGAGCAGTTTTCTTTTCAAAGTGAAAAGGCTGTTTTTGAGCGCCTTACTGACGCGCGTTTTCAAAAAGCTTCTGTTATGAGCTTTAGCCGTCTTTGTGACGAATTAGAGCGCAGAAACGGAAATCTGTGCGGTAAAACCTTAACCGATGCCGACAAGCAAATACTTATAAAAAGGGCAGTAGGTCGTGTAAAGGACCAACTGATACTTTGGTCGGGCTATTCCAATTCCTCGGGCTTCTCTAAAGGTATATTAGAGGCTATTGAGGAGTTTAAAGAGCAGGCAATTTTACCCGAGGATTTAAGGTCTTTATCACAAATTACTAAGAGCGAAAAGCTTAAAAATAAGCTTTATGATACCTCGTTGATTTTCAGTGCTTATAACGAGCTTATTGCTGAAAGTTTTATTGACCCGTCAAACAGATTGGATAAGCTGTATTTCAATTTGCAAAAGGATAGTTTCTTTGAATCAAGACCTGTTTTTATTGACTCGTTTGATGGCTTTACGGGTCAGCAGTTTAGAATAATCGACTGTATTTTGGCGACTTCGCCTAAGGTTACAATAAGCCTTACATACGATATAAACGATAAAAAGGAATATGGAATCTTAAGAAATATCAGAAAAACCTATGAAAAGATAAAGGGTATAGCACAAAAATATGCTATAGATATTGCCGAGCCTTTAATACTGAAAGAAAACCGATATGAGTCTTTAGACCTTAAAAATCTTGAAAGCCTCATGTTTGGTGAAAAGGTTTCAGATAATAAGGCTCAAAGCGTTACAGTTTGCAAAGCACAAAGCATTTTTGACGAAGCTGAGTTTACGGCTAGAAATATACGCAGAATTGTAAGAGAGCAGGGTGCCAGATACAGAGATTTTGTTATAATTGCAAGAGAAACCGAAACCTATGAACAAGCACTTAAAATTGCCTGTGATAAAAACAAGGTAGCCTGTTTTTCGGATAAGCGTATATCACTTTCCTCAATGCCTATAGCAATTGCACTGCTTAGCGCCGTTGAGGCAGTACCGTCGTTTAAAACCGATAAAATATTTAGGTTTTTAAAATCAGGAATAGGCGTTTTGGAGGAAGACGATATTTCAGAGCTTGAAAACTATACGTACGTTTGGAATATATCGGGTAAAAAATGGACTGAAGAGTGGGATATGAATCCTGATGGCTTATCGCAAAATATGTCACCTGTGGCTAAAGCAAAACTCGAAAAAATTAACGTTTTAAGGGAAAAGGCTATAACGCCGCTAATTAAATTAGCCAATGATTTTAAGGGTACTCCAAGCAATATGTCAACCGCTTTGGTAAGGCTTCTTGAAAACTGTGATGCACCGAAAAATTTGAATATTTTAGCCGAGAAAAATGCCGCCTCAGGTGAATTTGACCTCGCCGATGCAATACGCTCTTCTTGGGATACTATGATGTCTATACTAAACAGTATGGTTGTTTGCTTTAATGATGCTAACGTATCGGCAAAAGAGTATGTTGAGGCACTGAAGGCTTCGATTTCCTTTGCTACGGTGGGAGTAATTCCTCAGATGATTGATGAGGTAACCTTTGGCTCTGCTGATCGAATTAGACCTTCGAGACCTAAATACGCCTTTATTTTAGGTGCAAATCAGGGTGTTTTTCCAAAACAACTGACACACGGCGGAATTTTTGCTGCAAGTGAGCGTAGGGCTATGATAGATTTAGGCCTTGATATAACCGACGCAACGCTCGATACCGCTTCGTATGAGGATTTTTTGGTCTATGCTAATACGTGCTGTGCCATAAATGAGGTATATATCAGTTATTCGTCGGTACTCTCTGATGGAAGCGCCGGACATCCTTCCGCCTTTTTAGAGTCTATTTTGAAAAGCTTAGAAGTAAATAAAACCCAAGAGCCTATGAAACTTGAAACCCTTAATGCACCCGAAACGCTATCTTCCGCTTTTACAGAGCTTTGCAAAAGAACAGAAAGCGGTACAGAGTCAGTTTCAATACTAAAGGGCACAGGCGGTGAATTGGATTCAAGTGTTAATGAAATTTTAAACGGTGGCAGCAATAAAAACGCCAGTATTACACCTAAAACCGCCAAGGCTTTATTCGGCTCTACTATTAAGATGTCACCTACAAAGTTTGACGATTTTAATCACTGCCGTTTTAAATATTTTTGTAAATACGGTTTAAGGGCTAAAAAGCTTTATCCTGCCGAATTTAGCGCAATGCAGAGAGGAACACTTATTCATTACGTGCTTGAGCGGGTAATTGAGGAATACGGTAAAGAGGTAAGCCAATTTGATTTTGAAAAATGCTGTGAGATGGTCGATATCTTTACAGATGAGTATCTTGACAGTATTAACGGCTATAGAAATATTGAAAATGAAAGAATGTCTTATCTAGTTTCTAATATTCGCCGTTCGCTATATTATGTTTTAGAGCGTATATCCAAGGAGTTTGCACAGTCAAAATTCGAGCCTGTAAGTTGTGAACTTAAAATAGGTGACGATGGCGAAATTCCCGCTATTAATATACCGGTTGAGGATTATGGAAATATCGTGCTTAACGGAACGGTGGACAGGCTTGATCGCTATGGCGCGTATATCAGGGTAATCGATTACAAAAGCGGTAGCAAGACCTTTAAGCTCCCCGATATTTTATACGGTCAGAATATGCAGATGTTGCTTTATTTGTATACACTGTCTAAAAATGAAAAATACGGAGGTACACCCGCAGGTGTGCTCTACGTAAAGGCTAAGCGTGTAAACGACGGTAAACCGTCTCAGCGCAGAATGAACGGCATTGTCTTAGCAAACGAGGATGTAGTTCACGCTATGGAGGAGAAAAACGGCGGTGAGTTTATACCGAAATTCAATCCCGAAAAGCAAAGTGATGCATACCTTTCGGGTGATGAATTAAATAAAATTTTTGATTTTATCGGCAGAAAGCTTAAAAGTACTGCAAAAACGCTGTTTGAGGGTAACATTGGGGCAGACCCAATAGACGGACTAGAATCAAAGGCGTGTGAATACTGTGATTTTGCGGCTGTTTGCCGAATTGAAAAAAGGAAGCATAAGGTTGCTGTTTCAATGAGTAAACAGCAGGTGCTGAATTTGATTGAGAAGGAGGAGCAAGATGGCATTTAAACCAACACCGTCACAACAAAATGCAATAAATGCAAAAGGCAATATCTTGGTTGCCGCCGCCGCAGGTTCGGGTAAAACTGCGGTTCTTACTGAGCGTGTAGTAAAAATGCTGTCTGACAAGCATAATCCTGTAAGTGCTGACCGTCTTCTAATAGTAACCTTTACCAACGCCGCAGCAGCAGAGATGCGAGGCCGAATAGAAGCAAGACTATATAAGGAGTGTCAAGACAATCCCGATGACGTTTTTTTACTAAAACAAAAGCAGTTGATACAAAGTGCCGATATCTGCACTATTGACTCCTTCTGCATTAATCTTGTAAGAGAAAATTTCGAAAAATGCGGTGTAGCACCCGACTTTAAAATAGGTAACAGAGCACGGCTTGATGAATTATCGAAAATAGCTATGTCGGATACTATGGCAGAGCTTTTTAAAAATCCCACAACCGAATTTAAAAAACTTTTAGAACTTACGGGCTGTGAAAATGACGAAGCAAATTTAATCGATGCTGTAGAAAAGATTTACACCTATAGTCGCCAGTTGCCGTTTCCCGATAGATTCATAAATTCGCTTAAAAAGCCCTATGAATTACCTTTTGATAAGCAACATCCTTGGTATAAATCTGCTTTTTCACAGGCCAAGGAATATATTGACAGCATACGAAATTATATTGAAGAACTAACCGAGCAATCACTAAAAATGCGTGTTGACAGTGAATCCTATCTTGGCTATTCGGAAAAAGCGGCACTTTTGATTGATGCTTTGTCAGATGGTCTTAATAGTAATAACTGGAATGAATTTAAAGAGCTCTTATCCACCGCCTCTTTTCCATCACTGCCGAAATCAAAGGAAAAGTGTGACCCTTACGTTGATGCGGCTAAGGAAACCAAGAAAAAGGCCTCTGACACGCTAAAGGATTTGTCACTTTTATTCAGACAAACCGAACAAGAAATAGCGGGGGAGATAGCAGAACTTAAAGGTGCAATAATACTCTTTTGCTCAACTCTCAACAGCTTTGCAAACAAACTTTATAACGCATTTAACGAGGACGGTAATTTCGATTTCTACAATACCGAACAATTGGCATTAGAGCTTTTGTGTGAGTGCGACGATCAGGGCAATATTTCTATTCGGGAGGATGCAGATGAGCTTATAAACCGCTATGACGAGGTTTTGGTGGACGAATTTCAGGATGTTAACGACCTTCAAAATCTGCTTTTCTATGCGCTGTCAAACAGGGAGAAGAAGCTCTTTGCGGTAGGAGATTTAAAGCAGAGTATATACGGTTTTAGAGGATCTAATCCTAAAAACTTCCTTGATAAAAAGCAAAGCTATAAGGATTACGAATTATTTAAGGATGAGGACGTATCTAAAAGAATAATTCTTTCTGATAATTTTCGCAGTTCAAAGGGTGTTTGTGAATATATAAATTTCTTTTTCTCACTTATGCTAAATGGTGAACTGGGAGAACTAGTATACGATGAGTCAGAAAGGCTAAACGCCGCGGCAGATTTCCCGGAGGCGAATGAAACAGCAGCAAAATTACTGCTCGTAGATATGGCTGATGCCGAGGATGAGGACAAGCTTTTAGCTTATGAAGCCAAAGCTATAACAAGGTATATTCTCGATACGGTGAATTCTAAAAGGCCTATAATAAACGCTAAGGACAAAATGCTTAGAAGCGCAAACTTTGAGGATTTTGCAATCCTTGTAAATGCGCTGAAGGGCAAAGGTGATATAATTGCTGAAACCTTAGAGCAAAACGGAATTCCTGTAGCTCTTAATAGCTCGGTTTATACCGAAACTGCCGAAATTTCGCTGATGTTAGCGCTTTTAAAGGTTATAGATAACCCTAAGAGTGATACTGAGCTTTTAGCGGTTTTACTCTCTCCTTTGTTTAATTTCACCCCTGAGGAGCTGGCAAACTTAAGAGCAGAGTTTAAAGAGGGCGATATCTATTCTGCTATGCTTTTAGCCGCCGAAAAAGGTAACCAAAAGGCGTTGGAGTTTAGAAAAAAGCTATCCACCATGCGTACAAAGGCTGTGGCTGAGCCGCTTGACAGTTTTATAAACTACCTTTTAAACTCTACAGGTATACTTGACTTTATGACAGCATTATCAAACGGTAGTCTTCGCAGAAGCAATTTGTTAGCCCTTGTAAACTATGCTAAGGGTTACTCATCTGTAAGCGGTGGTGGTATTGGCGAATTTGTAAATTATATGCAAACTGCCTCGCCCGAAAACTTTAAGTCATCTACCGGTGCCACAGGAAACAGTGTAAAAATTATGACCATGCACGCTTCGAAGGGTTTACAGTTTCCTATCTGCATAATTGCTGGTAACTCTTCTGCCTTTAACAGCATAGATTCCACAAGCAGAGTATTATTTAACGATATAGAGGGTATAACTTTTAAATACTTTAACGAGTCTTTAAAGGAAACGGTGCGCTCTGTAGGTCATATGCTAAGCGCTAAAAAAGCCTCGATAAATACAGTAGAGGAAAAAATGCGACTTTTATACGTTGCTATGACAAGAGCAGAGGATATCTTGGTTATGGTTTCCTCTTCTAAGAATTTGGAAACCACAGTAAATCGAATTTCAAAGAATATAATGCTTGGTATCAAGGGCAGTTGGCTTAAAAGTACCAATAATATAAACGATTGGCTGATTTCTGCCGCTCTAATGCATAAAGACGGTAAGGCTTTACGCGAAATGTCAGAGACCGGGATAAATGTGCTGGATCACGAAAGCAACCTTGAAATAATAAAGTATACTGATAACGAGCTTGAGTTTAAAGCAGAACAAGAGATTGCTTTTACCGAAAATGTACCAGACGAGGAAATAGTAAAGGCAATTTCAAGAAATATCGACTTTGTTTATCCCTTTGAGTCGCTCAAAGGAGTTCAGGCAAAGGCATCTGCATCGGTTGTGGCAAAAAGGCAAGAAAACCTCAAATTTGGCTTTACCGAGCGTCCGTCGTTTATGTTAAACAGCGGACTTACCGCCGCCGAAAAGGGAACCGCGGTGCATAAGGTTATGCAGTTTATAAATATGGACGCTAAACCCTCGGTAAAGGATGAAATAGATAGACTTTGCGAATACGGATTTATAAGTGAAAGTGAGGCAGAGGCTATAGATATTAGTCTTATCGAAAGATTTTTTGATAGCACTTTGTTTAATAGAATTTTAAATTCCAAAGGCTATAAACGCGAAATGAGGTTTATGACCGAAATGCCGGCAATGCGTCTTGACGATACTCTAACAGGTATCGCCGCCGATACCCCTGTTATAATTCAGGGTGCGGTTGACCTTGTGTTCGAAGAGGAGGACGGTCTTATAATAGTCGATTTCAAAACCGATAGAACCGATAATCCAAAAGCACTTAAAGAGACCTATGCAGAACAGCTTAATATCTACGCAAAGGCTTGTGAAAAAATCTTTAATAGAAAAGTAAAGGAAAAAATCCTTTATTCCTTTGCACTGTCACAGGAAATCAACCTTTAAAAAGAAAAAGTCTTCGGTTTTTTAATCCGAAGACTTTTTTGATTTATTAAATTTAAAGATTTAAAAGATTTGTGCCAGAACTCTTAAGGGTTTCAAGCTGTTTTTCCGATGCTTCAAGGGTGGCGCCAACAGAGGTTACGTAAAGTTTAATTTTAGGTTCGGTGCCCGAAGGTCTGACAATTACCGAAGCCCCGTTTTCAAGATAAAAACCTAAAACGTTGGATTTTGGAAGATTAATCTTATCTTCTTCGCCTGTAGCAAGGTTAAGTGAAACCGATTTGCCAAAATCTTTAAATACGCTAACCTTTACACCGCAAATTTCTTTCGGCGGATTATTCCTTAAGGCTGTCATAGTATCGGCAATCTTCTTCATACCGCTTTGACCTTCGCAGTAGAAACTGTTTTGGTTACAACTGTAATAACCGTGCTCGGCATAAATTTCGCAAAGCACCTCGTAAAGATTTTTGCCGATTGATTTATAATACGCCGTCATTTCGCAGATAAGCATAGAAGCGATAACTGCATCCTTATCTCTAACGTATCCACCTGCAAGATAACCGTAGCTTTCCTCAAAGCCAAAGATAAAGCGGTCCTCTTCGCCCTTTTCTTCGAGCAATAGGATTTGTTCGCCGATAAACTTAAAGCCTGTAAGTACGTCTACTAATTCGCAACCGTATTTCTCTGCAATTTTTTTGCAAACCTCGGTTGTAACTATGGTTTTAACCGCTACGGGATTTTTAGGAAGTGTGCCGTTGGCAGTTTTTCTCTCTAAAATATAGTTTAGTAAAAGTGCGCCAACCTCGTTACCGGTAAACAGGCGGTAATCGCCGTTTAAATTAAGAGCAATACCAACTCTATCTGCATCAGGGTCGGTAGCAAGCAATAAATCAGGGTTTATATCATCAGCTAACTTTAATGCACACTCAAACGCCTGTCTGATTTCAGGATTTGGGAATGGGGAGGTAGGGAAGTTGCCGTCAGGCATTTCCTGTTCGGGAACTACAGTAACGTCACTGGCACCTATTTTTTTAAGTATTGTGCGAACAGGCATATTACCCGTACCATTCAAAGGTGTATATATAATTTTTAAGTTTGAAAGGTCAAGATCTTTTAATACTCTGCGTTTTATAACCTCGTCAAAATAAGCATCTAAAACGTCTTGACCGATATATTCGATAATACCGCTATTTAGTCCCTCTTCAAATGGAATTGATTTAATACCCTCAAAAGTATCAACGCTGTTCATTATTGAAAGCACGTAATCGGCAGCCTGAGGTCCTAACTGACAACCGTCAGATCCATATGCCTTATATCCGTTGTATTTAGCAGGGTTGTGCGAGGCGGTAATAACAATACCTGCGTCACATTTAAGATGTCTTACAGCAAAAGAGAGCATAGGAGTTGGCATCAGCTCTTTGTAAATATACACCTTAATTCCGTTTGCTGCAAAGGTTTCAGCGGCGGTACGTGCAAAAAGCTCCGACTTAATTCTGCTGTCGTAAGCTATAGCGATACTGCCGTTTTTATTTACCGAATTAACGTAAGCTGCAAGGCCCTGAGAAGCCTTGCCTACGGTATACACGTTCATACGGTTGGTGCCGGCACCTATTACACCGCGAAGTCCCGCAGTGCCAAATTCGAGCTCGGTATAAAAAGCATCCGAAATTGCTTCTGCATTATCTTTTATGCTCTCAAGTTCCTTAATTAAATCAGGGTCCTTGGTAGCGTTTTTAAGCCATAAATCGTAAAGTTTATTAACCATATTTTGCCTCCAAAATTATACAATTGAACAAATATTATTTTATCCTGAAAACACGATATTGTCAATGCCAAATATATAAAAAATAGATAGATTTTTTGTGCTATTTGACAGTTTTGAATTAAATGCTTGACAAAAGAGTATACCTATTGTATAATATAGACAATAATTGTTATAGGTGTGTTAATGGGCGAGATTGCAGTTTTACAGGACAATAATTTGTCAGATAATGAATTAATAACGTTGATTTCGTCAGGAAAATACGAGAACCTTCAAACCTTAATAAACCGTTATATGCCCTATATTATTAAAACCGCAAACAGCTACTCAAACAGTGGCTGTGACGTGGAGGATTTAATTGCAGAGGGTGTTTTAGCGGTTTTTAATGCTGTAAAAGTTTACGACAGTTCTAAATCTAAATTTTCTACTTTTGTTACTTTGTGTATTTCTAGAGCTATGTTATCACAGCTTAAATTCGCGTCCGCTGAAAAACGTATACCGGACAAGCTACTATCGCCTTTGGAAGAAGCCGAGGATTTAACGGACGTTAATCCTGAGCAGATTTATATAGATAAAGAAAGTTACGAAAGCTTTAAGGAAAGTATTTTTTCCTCGCTTTCGCCTATGGAATATAGAGTGCTCTGCGCATTTCTTTCAGGGGAGAGTTATTCTGAAATTGCCGAAAGGCTTGGAATAACTGTCAAGGCAGTTGATAATTCACTTAGAAGAATTAGAAACAAAATAAGGAAATAAACGCGAAGGCGTCTATTTATATATGCCCTATGTAGCTTAAATTAGGAGAGCGTTGAAAAAAGGTGGCGGTGCGATTCCGTCCGGGGCGAATAAAATTAAGTCGAGAGAGGTACTTAAAATGTTTGAAGACAAGACCCTAGTTTGCAAAGACTGTGGCGCAGAATTCTTATTCTCTGCTAGTGAGCAGGAATTCTATGAGTCCAAAGGCTTTGTAAACGAACCACAGCGCTGCAAGCCTTGCCGTGACAAGCGTAAGAATGCAGGTAGAGCTCCTCGTGAATTACACGAAGCAACCTGTAACGCATGCGGTGGTGTAGCACGCGTACCCTTTATTCCACGTGACGATCGCCCTGTATACTGCAGCGAATGTTATGCAAAGATGAAGGAAGACGAAGCTTCAAAAGAGGCTGAATAATAAGTCTTGAAAGACCGCTGCTTGTCAGCGGTCTTTTGTTTTTTATTTACAATTTTTTAATATATATGCTTTTGTTTTATGATATAGTATATGAGGTAAATAATATTATAATTGAGGTTTAAATAAATGGCAAAACAAAAAATACTTATAGTTGATGACGATGCTAATATTTGTGAGCTTTTAAGGCTGTATTTTGAAAAGGACGGTTTTGAAACTTTTGTAGCTTCGGACGGCAAAGAAGCACTTGCGGCGGTGCAAAGCTTTTCACCTGATATTATTCTTCTTGATATAATGCTGCCGAAACTTGACGGTTGGCAGGTATGTCGGGAAATCAGAAAAACTCATAACACTCCTATCATAATGTTAACCGCCAAAGGTGAAACCTTTGATGAGATTTTAGGACTTGAGCTTGGAGCTGACGATTATATAACCAAACCGTTTGATACCAAAAAACTTTTAGCTCGAGTACGTGCCGTGCTTCGCCGAAGCTCAGATCCTGATAAGGCAGAAAATAAAGAGGTAAAATATGAGAATTTGAGAATAAATCTAACGAATTATGAGCTAGAGGTGTCCGGAAAGCTCATTGATACTCCGCCTAAGGAGTTAGAGCTATTATATCATCTTGCTCTTAATCCAAACAGAGTATATACAAGAGACCAACTTCTTGATGAGGTTTGGGGCTTTGATTATTACGGTGACTCCAGGACGGTAGACGTGCACGTAAAGCGTCTTCGCGAAAAACTTGAGGACGTATCGGATAAATGGTCGCTCAAAACCGTTTGGGGTGTAGGTTATAAATTCGAGGTAAAGCAGTTAAATGAGACAAAAACTCTTTAAAAAATATTTTTTTACCATAGGTGTCATAATAGTAGTGAGTCTTACTATGATGATGCTCGTTATGACGGTGGTTTATAACAATCAGCTATCAGCTCAAACCCAAAAAAGTTTAAAAAATTCTTGCGATAAAATATATGAATATTTAGACGGCAAACCTTTAAAGCTCGGAGACACTGCAGCAGAAAAACAAACTCACGAAATGTTAAATACCCTTTCGGACGTTGTTATGACCGACGTGTATTATACAGACTCTAAGGGTGTTATAAAAATCTGCTACTGTGATGATTGGGGAGAAGACGGTATTTGCGAGCATAGCGGAACCGAGCTTTCGGGCGCTTTTATCGATAAATCGGATTACAGTGGCGCTAGCTCTTTAGGAATGTATACCGACCGACAATACGTATTAAGTAGGGCGTTAAAAGATCAATCGGGCAATATTTCGGCGTATATTATTTCCACGTCGGAAATTCCTTCCTTCAAATTCCAGCTTGAAGCCTTGTGGAGAATTTATATTTTTTCAGCGCTTGTGCCGATACTTATAATGCTTGCGGTTATTTATATTATTACCTATAGACTTACAAAACCGCTAAAAATGATGTCACAGGCAGCCCGTGCTATGAGCAGAGGAGATTTTTCGCGCCGTATTCCCGTTACAAGTGACGACGAAATAGGTGAACTTGCGGTTGCATTTAATCAAATGACAAATTCGCTGTCGCGTCTCGAAGGAATGCGAAAGAGCTTCGTTGCCGACGTGTCCCACGAGCTTAAAACTCCTATGACCACCATAGGTGGCTTTATTGACGGTATTTTAGACGGTACTATCGAAAAAGAAAAACAAAAATATTATCTTGAAATAGCATCGGATGAGGTAAAAAGACTATCCCGTATGGTAGAGTCTATGCTTAGTCTTTCAAGAATCGAATCGGAAGAATTTGTATTTAAACCTGAAAAATTTGATTTTAAAGAATTGCTGATAAACGTTGTTATTTCGCAGGAACAGCTAATAGAACAAAAAAATCTCGAAATCGAGGGACTTGACGGTATAGATAATATTATTATAAAGGCCGACAAGGATTTAATACACCGTGTAGTTTATAATCTTGTTGATAACGCTATAAAATTCTGCGACCAGAAGGGTAAAATAAGTTTTGAAGTTTTAAACGATTTAAAATCTATGTCCTTCTCTATTAAAAATACGGGAAGCGGAATACCCAAAGCAGAGCTACCTTATATTTTTGAAAGATTTTATAAAATCGACAAGTCGCGCTCGGCAAATAAAAAGAGTACGGGACTTGGTCTTTATATAGTAAAAACAATAATTAAGAAACACAGCGGAACAATCACCGTTCACAGCAAGGAAAATGAATATACAGCATTTACAGTAACCTTGCCACTACTTAAATAGGAGGATGAAATGGATAATTCATACAAAGAGGAAAATATTAACAATCAAGTCGGGGATAATGTGAATATCCAAAATATTGAGACCGAAAGTGAAGCTTTCAAGCAATCGCAAGAGAGCTTTTTTTCAGAGGGAGAAGATGCTTTTACCGCAGATACCTCACAGGGCTCTTTTGAAAATTATGAATTTGAAGAGCAATCTCCGTATAATAAGGTTGAAATTAAGAGTGAAGAAACCTATCCGAGCGGTGTAAACGAGCAAACCTCGTCTCGCGGTATAAAGGTTTTCGCGCTTATAATGGCACTTGTGATTATTGCTACGGCTTCTTGTGTAGCAGGTTATTTTGTAGGTAATAACAACGCGGCTTCAAGCTCCAAAAACGAGCTTAATCTAGCCGCGAAACCAAATCTTGAAAATCAGTATACACCTGCCGAGGTTTACGAAAAGGTTAATAAATCAATAGTTGGAATAAGGGTGTATAACGCCGAGGGCAAGATGGGCGATGCTTCGGGTATAGTTTATTCCAAGGACGGTTATATCATCACAAACGACCATATTTATTCATCAGTTCCTGCCGCCAAATTCAAAATTTATATGCACGACGGTAAGGAGTACGAGGCAAAATACGTTGCAGGTGATACGGTAAGTGACCTTGCCGTTTTAAAAATCAACGGTGTAAATAACCTCTCGGTTGCAGAGTTTGGCGACCCTAATCAGATGTCCTGCGGAGAAAACGTTGTAGCAATCGGCAGACCAAGTGATGCTACCGATAAAACGTCCATAACCAGTGGTGTTATTTCACTGCTTAAACGAAGGGTGACTACAACCTCAAGCTATTCCGCAAGTCTTATACAGACCGACAGCGCAATAAATCCGGGCTCATCGGGTGGCGCGCTTTGCAATATGTACGGTCAGGTAATCGGCGTTACCGCTTCAAAGCTTGTGGCTACCGGCTACGATTCCTTTGGCTTTGCAATTCCTACAACAACCGTTCAAAGAGTAGTGGTACAGCTAATAGAGCACGGCAAGGTTATCGACAGAGCAAAGCTAGGTATTAGCTACACCGAAATAAACTCGGTTACGGCAGAAATAGAAGACTATAGCAGCACCGGCCTTCTAGTAGCCGACGTAAGCTCGGATAGCGATGCAGTTGGCAAAATAAATAAGGGCGATATTATAACCCATATTGACGGTCAGCTAATAACTAACGACGATTTAGTGCTCGATATTATTGAGTCTAAAAAGGCGGGAGATAAAATAAGCATTACCGTAGTTAACCAAAGAGGAAACAGCGCTACCCACCAGATTGAATTAAAAGCAAACGTGGGTGAGTCTAGTTATCAAAGTGACGTGGTAACCGATAAAAATCCTAATGGTGGCGGCGGAGATTTCAATTTCCCCGAGGGCGATTAAAACTGAATTTAAAATTCAAACTCGACTTGAAAAATTTTTCAAGTCGAGTTTTTGTTTTAATTTTTTCGCTTTGGGTAAAATAAAACGGGAAGTGAAAAAATGAAAAAATTTAGAATTCTCATTAAAACTGCTACGGTATTTTTTCTAGTGCTTAGTGTTGGAATTTTTACTGTAATAGGTTTTTTGCAAAAAAATATATCTGAAAATTATAAAATTCAAAAAGGCGAAACCCTGAAACTTGGCGGTATTTTACCCATAACCGCTGAATACAAAGGCTCAAAGGAGTCTATCAGTTCGACACATCAGGTTGGCGATACCTTCGACGTTGACCTCAAGCTTTTCGGTGTAATTCCGTTTTCAAGCACCACCGTAGAGGTAGTAGACGAGATGTACGTCGCGGTGCTTGGAAACCCGTTCGGTATGAAAATATATACCGATGGAGTTTTGGTAATAGAGCTTTCTAGCGTCTTAAGTGATGGCAAAACCAAAAATCCTGCAAAAAAGTCAGGACTCGAGGTTGGTGACTATATTAAAAAAGCCAACGGCTGCTGTATCACAACCAATGAGGATTTATCCGAGGTGGTTATGAACTCTGCAGGCGCACAAATAGATTTAGAGGTTTTAAGGGGTAACCAAACACTTAATTTAAAACTAACGCCTGTAAAATCGGATGAAGACGGTCTTTTTCACGCAGGTATATGGGTAAGGGACAGCTCTGCGGGAATAGGCACCCTTACCTTTTATAGCCCACTTACAAATATAGTCTGCGGACTCGGTCACGGTATTTGTGATAGTGATACAGGAGAGCTGTTAACACTTATGTCGGGAGAGCTTGTGGAGGCTAGCATAGTAAGTATCGTAAAGGGAGAAAACGGCAGTCCGGGTGAGCTTAAAGGTAAATTTACCTATAATATACTATCCGATATAGCCTTAAATAATCAAGACGGCGTATATGGAAGATTGAGCAGTAAAATACAGGATACAACGCTTACAGAAATCGCCTTAAAGCAAGAGGTCGAAAACGGAGCGGCACAAATTCTGTGTACTGTGGAGGGCGAAACACCAAAGCTTTATTCCTGTGAAATATCTTTACGCGCATCTAATTTCCGCAAACCAACACAAAACCTAGTAGTTAAAATAACCGACAAAGAACTTTTGTCTAAAACAGGCGGAATAGTGCAGGGAATGTCGGGTAGTCCGATTTTGCAAAACGGCAAATTAGTCGGCGCACTAACCCACGTGTTAGTCGACGACTGCACAAAAGGCTACGGCATATTTGCCGAAAATATGCCCGAAACCGCACAATCCGTAGGGGAGGGGTCACCC
>JAZLAD010000082.1:0-8363 GCA_045613005.1 Acutalibacteraceae bacterium
GGCGCACTTTATATGCCCTATAACGAGGCACTTTTTAAGGAGCAAAACGAGTGTCAGGTAAAGCTTTATAAGTATAACCGCTTAAAGCCCACCAAGTTAAAAAAGAGAAATAAGCTTTTAAAGGAAATGTTTGCCGAAATAGGCGAAGGCTCATACCTTGAAATTCCCTTGTATTCAAGTTTTGGCTGTCGCCATTGCCATTACGGTAAAAACGTTTATGCAAATTTCGGTCTTACTATGATTGACAATACTCATATTTACGTTGGCGATAACACGCTTATAGGTCCTAACGTTGTTTTGGCTTCGGCAGGTCACCCGATAGACCCCGAACTTAGAAGACAGGGACTTCAGTATAACGCCAGTGTTCATATCGGCAAAAACTGTTGGCTGGGTGCCGGTGTTGTGGTGGTGCCGGGTGTTACTATCGGCGATAACACCGTGATAGGTGCGGGAAGTATCGTAACAAAGGATATCCCGTCGGGCGTTGTTGCGGTTGGCAATCCTTGTAAGGTTTTGCGAGAAGTAACAGAGCGCGACCGTGAATACTACTTTAAAGACCGCAAAACACCTGAAGAATTTTTATAAACTAAAACAGGCTCGAGGTTAAACCTCGAGCCGTTAATTTTTTGTAGGGTACGGCGCCTACGACGTACCGTTTTATTTTGTGCTAACCTTGTGAGCTGTCGAGGCGCCAACCCCTACAGGACATCAATAAATTTTCGTCGTATGGGCAAACATTTTTTGCCCGTTTTTTACCTTGCGTATTCACTCAATGCCTTTTCGATTTTTATAAATCGAGCATCATTTCGAATAGCATCGTATCGCTTATTTTGTATTTTATCTAACATATAAAAGCTTTGCGAATGTTCTTTTAGCTCGTGAAAGTCTTTGTCAGGCTCAGGGTAAATCAGTTTATCTACAAAAATAGAGGTAAAATACTTGCCGTGGTCTTTCATATAAGATTTATCATGCTCTACAGCGTGATAGCACATACTTTCAAGGGCTAATAAAGTGTCCTCTATTTTACCCTGAGATATTTTGTAGGTAGAGATTATCCAATAATTAAACGCTATTCGGTCATGATAAAACATTAAATTATCTCCGTATATCATAAAATAGAGTTTGTTTGCGGTTTCAAACATTTCTATTTTTTTATCCCACGTAGACGAATCGTTAGGAAGCTCATCATTAAGCGCGAGATTTGTTATGGCAGTACCTAAAGAATCGGTCAACTTATCAATTTCATCTTGAATATAAAATTCAGTTTTTCCATCACCTATGCCCGAAGATTTCGCAAACTCACGGCAGTATTTCATAGGTGTTAAAAGATTTAACATTTCGTAAACCTTATCCGTCTTTTTGGTCTTGGAATAGATGAATATAAGCGTATTTATCGCATCGTAACGGATATCCTCATCCTTGCAATTTTCTGCGACATACAAAGCAAGACCTTCAGCTTCGGGCAGTAGCGCTTCGTTTTTTGTATCAGCATACATATTGTATAAGCACGCTGCAAGATTTGCTTTGATTTCACAGTCGCTGGGGAATTTTGATAACGCAACCCTTGCGAAGTTTATTCTCTCCTCTATGGTTCCAACCTCGTCAAGCCTTTTCATTTCTTCCTTAATTTCGGCAAGACGGGTTTCACGTTCGGACATTTTGTAGCCTAACAGCTCGTCGGTGCTTACCGAGAAGAAATCGGCAATGGCGGGAAGTAACTCAATATCCGGATAACCGCCCTCTGCTTCCCAACGCGAAATTGCCTGCGGCGTAACACCTATTGCGTTAGCAAGTAGGTCTTGCGTTACGTTGTTTTCTGTTCTTAATTTTTTTATAATAGCGCCAATCTTTATAGTCATAAGGCACCTCCAAATTTTTTATTTTGTAAGCTTACAATATCATTATATTCTTTGCAGAGTGTTTTTCAATTATCAATTCGTTGTTAAGCTTGTAAAGCAGCCGTTGAGAAAGCTCAAAAGTAAAAGCGAAGTAAAAAGGCAACTTCTCATAAGGATGATAAAAACCACGATGAAATTCATCGTGGTTTTTCTTGTGCTTATCGGATAGAACCAGCATCGCATTTGAAATAATTGAACGTTTTCGTAGGGTAGATTCACGAATCGACCGTTCGCCAACAAAAACAATCATATGTATATGGTTTGGCATTATAACGTATTTATCCACCAATACAAAAGGATATTTTTGATTAATACACAAAATGTGTTTTTGGAGAGTTTTCCTTGTTCTGACAGTTGCGGGAGGGGGAGGTCTCGGCTACCGCCTCGGTCGGTGCTTACTTCTCGCAGAGGTGTCCACCGGACACCCGCACCCCTCCCCTACAATGTTGCCGAAAAATTTTGCTTAGCCTACGTTTTTCCCCTGTCTTGCTAATATTCTCTCGATTACTCTGCTTCCTGCCTTTAAGCGAACGAAGTTTATGATAAAGAATATTGTGTGCACACCGCCGAAAATGATTGCAAACACCATCATACCAACGTTACCGCTACGCGCATTGGTTATAGAAAAATCTTCATAAAGCGAATTGATATAAATAGGCATTTTATCGGCTACCTTTTTATGTATTATTCCAAATCCTATAAACGTTCCGCCCCAAAATACCGAATACAAAATGCCGACGGTTAGAGCCAACACGTCTTCGCCGTACATAGAACCGTCCAAAACCTCAATAAATCCCATGAAAGCTATAAATCCGAAAATAGCTGCAAATATTATGCCGAATATTAAATAAAACTTGCCAAAGATAGACCACGATTTTCTCTCCCAACGAAGAAGATTGTGTGTATCGTCTAAAAATTTTTGCTCTTCTTTAATAAGCGTTTCTTCAGTTATTCCGCCGGCAAACTTAGGTGCTGTGTCGGTTACGGGCGGTGCCGTTTTTTCTGCTACTGGTGTACCGCAAGCGCCGCAAAAGACAGCGCCCTCTAAAATTTCTTTTCCACAGTTTGAACAAAAGCTCATAAATCATTCTCCTTTTTTTATTTTGTGTTTAATATTGCATTTAAATAAAGTCCTTGGCAAACCACACGTTTTTAACCGTAAAGGTTCTGCCGTTTAAATAATCGAGTATTCCTGAATCGGTTGTAAACTTAAAACTTAGCTTATAAGAATAAAGCGCCTGTTTATCAAAGCCGTTTTTCTTGTCCTGTCCGTTCTTGCCGTACTTTCCGTCGCCCACCAGAGAATGTCCTATTGACGAAAGATGCGCCCTTATCTGATGCGTTCTTCCCGTTATCAGCTCGACCTCGAGGAGAGATAAATTGTTTTTAGAGGCTAAAACCTTGTATTTTGTCTTTATGGTAAGGTTATCGTCGGTCTTTTTATCACTTAAAAACACCTTGTTTTTATCGCAGTCTTTTTTAAGATAGCCTTCAAGTGTGGCTTCTTTTTTTGTTGGTACGCCGTGCACAATACAAAGGTAGCGTTTGTCAAGCTCTCGGTCCTTAATCTTTTGGCAGAGGATTTTTAGCGCCTCGGCATTTTTAGCGGCTATTACTATACCGCCGGTGTTACGGTCAATACGGTTTGCAAGGGCGGGGGCAAAGCTGTTTTCGGATTTTGGGTTGTATTCGCCCTTTTTATAAAGATAGTGCTGTATTCTGCCTATTAAGGTATCTCTGTATTCGCCCTTGTCGGGGTGGACAAGCAGTCCCTGAGGTTTATCTATAAGAATTATATTCTCATCCTCATATACTATATTCAGCCTATCGGGTGAGCTTAAAAAATCGTATTTAGGCTTTACTTCTTTAAAAAACTCATCGTTTATGTACGCCTCGACTATATCGCCCTCGTAAAGCCTTGTAGATATTTCTGCTCTTTTACGGTTTACCTTAATGTGCTTGGTACGGATGTACTTATACATAAGTGCTTGAGGTAGCGTAGGACATACCTTTTGTATAAATTTATCGAGTCTTTTATCGTTATCGTTTTTTGAAACGGTAAAACTTTTCATCGTTTTTTTGTTCACATTCCTTATTGATTTTATAAAACAATTTTAGTATAATAGAATTCCACTAATTATTTATCACTGGGGACTAAGCGGTAGCCTATTCCGTTTTCGGTGAATATATACTTAAAGTTTTGCATATCGGGTTCAATTTTCTTTCTGATGTTGGTAATGTTAACGCGAAGTATTCCGTTTCCGCTATCCGACAGCGGTCCCCACACCGATTTCATTATAAAATCATATGTCAGCACCTTGCCCGAATATTTGCAAAGAAGCGATAAAATCCTGAATTCGTTTTTGGTGAGATGGACCTCTTTACCGTCCACGAATACCTGACAGCTTGAAAAGTTGAGCGTAAGTCCGTTAGCTTCAAAGCATTCCTGATTGTTAACGCCAAGAGCTGTTTCGTATTCTGAAAGCCTTTTTTCGCAAACCTTTACGTAGGCTAGAAGCTCGGCGGTGGAAAGCGGCTTTGAAAGATATATATCTGCTCCGCTATAGAGTGCGGCGGTGCTGTATTTTTCACCCTCAGGACCGAGTGCGATTATCGGAAGAGTGGACCACATTCTTATAGATTTCAGCGTTTTTATGCCCTGCTCGTGTGCTTCTGACATATCTATTATCACGATATCGGGCGCAGAAGAGGAAAGCTGTGCAAAGCCCGAGGCAAAGCCCATAGCTACTACTACCGAAAAGCCGTTTTGTTCAAGCACTCCCGATATTAGCTTTAAGCTTCTTTTATCCTCGTCGATAACAAGCACGCGTCTTTTCAAAGCAATACCCCCCAGCCACACGCATTTGTTAATATAATTATACATAACTGTTAAGAAATTGTCAAGAAACCCAAAGAAAAACGGAGGTGACGGTATGGGTTTTTTTCTAAAATTTGATGCCATAAGACAGGGCTTTTTAGTGCCTACTGTAATTTGCGATAAATATTTAAAGCTTTGCTCCCATACCCAGCTTAAGTGTATTCTTTATATACTAAAAAACAGCACCGAGGAAATATCGGTGCAAAAAATATCCGAGGCTTTAAGCCTATCCCTTAAAGACGTTGAAGATGCGTTGCTTTACTGGGAAAAGGAAGGCGTTTTAGCCAGTGATACCCCCACAGAGAAAAAGGCAGAGGCAAAGGAAATAGTAAAGCAAAGTGTAAAGCCCACGAGACAGGACGTTGCAAAGCGAGGTCTTGAGGATAAAAAGTTACAGCTGTTACTTCGCGAAGCTCAGCTTAAATTCGGAAGAAATTTAAAGACCAACGAGGCTAGTACTCTGGTTTGGCTTTACGATGATTTAGGTCTTGACGTTTCGCTAATCCTTTTGCTTCTTCAGTTTGCGAAATCAAGCGACAAGCTAAACATAAGCTTTATTGAGAAAACGGCGGCTGTTTGGGCAGAAAAAGGGATTGAAAATATAGTTTTAGCAGAAAAGTGGATTTCAGAAAGGGCGATTTACGACCTTGCCTGGAAGCGTGTATGCAAGGCGTTTTCTATTGAATACCGCCGCCCTAGTGAAAAGGAATCGGAATATTCTTATTTGTGGCTAAACGAATGGAAGCTTTCAGACGATTTACTAGCCGCCGCATACGACGTATGCGTTGATACAAAATCAAAATTTATGTTTTCTTACACCGCGAAGATTATAGAAAACTGGCACAAAAAGGGCTATAAAACGGCTAAGGATATAAATTCACAGCAAGAAAATCCCAAAGCACCGCCAAAAGCCGCCAAACAAAACTACAGCGGCTATGACCTATCCTCCTTTGAGGAAAGTTTAAATTCTGACGATTAGAGGAAAAACTATGCTTAATAAAACCGAGGCCTTCAGAAAAGCCTTTGAAATAAAGGAAAGAGAAAAGAATAAAAGACAGGCTTTGTATCTTTCTCAAATGGAAAAGCTTGAAAACGAAAACGAGAGCTTCAGAGAAATAAACCAAAAGCTTAATATGTTTGGCGCCAAAACCGCCATAACGGCACTATCGGGTGATACCGAGGCTTTTGAGCAGCTAAAAAATACCGTTACAAAGCTAAGCCATCAAAAACAGGAGATTTTAGATAAAGCGAATTTAGCATCTACAAAGCCTGACTGTGATAAATGCGCCGACACAGGTTACGTAAACGGCAGGATTTGTAGCTGTATAAAGTCTATCGCGAAGCTTTTGATGATTGAGGACCTTTCAAAAAGTCTGCCGCTAAAAAGCAGTCGCTTTGAGGATTTCAGCCTTGAGTTTTACCCCGAGGAGTTACCCGACGGCACAAATCCCAAAAAGCGAATGACCGCCGTGCTAAAGCTGTGTAAAGAGTATGCGATAAGCTTTGACCCTAAAAACAGCGAAAGCCTTTTGTTTATGGGCAACACCGGTATCGGCAAAACTCATTTATCCTTAGCTATAGTTTACGAGCTTTTAAACAAGGGGTTTGACGTTATCTACGGCTCGGCATATAACCTTTTTTCCGCTATGGAAAACGAGCATTTTAATCTTCGCTCGGATAAAAGCTACACCTCGGCAGTAGAGTGTGATTTGCTGGTTATTGACGACCTTGGCGGTGAATTTGTATCGCCCTACATACAGTCGCTTTTATACAATATAGTAAACACCCGCCTTTTAGCCTCGCGCCCTACCGTTATCAGCACAAATCTTTCGATGGCTGAAATCGAAAACCGCTACACACCGCGCGTTTCCTCGAGATTAATCGGCGGATATACCGCAAAGAAATTTTTAGGCAACGATATAAGACAAATTAAAGCCATGAATAAAAACAAATAATAAAGAAAAAATCGGTGTTTTGCAAAACACCGATTTATTTTTGCCTTAAATCAATAAATTGTTGAAGCACACCGTTTTAGGCGGTGTGCTTCGGGGGATGAAGAATATGGGAGGTGCGAGGAAAAGGAAAAACCTCGCACCTTTTATAAACACCGCGGACTCCAAGGGGACGAAGGGGTCCTTTGCGGAATTTAACGTAAAGGAATTTTGAGCTGAGTATATTCTTTTTTAGGCGCTTGCTTTTCAATTCTCACCTTATACTCGGTGTATTTTTTAGTGTCGGTTGTACTGCTTTTAATTTTCACACCCGCATTCTGCATTGTATCTACAAGCCGTGTCAGGCTGTTTGAAAAAAGCCGCAAATCGCCGATTTGTGCCTTAACGGGAGAGGGTGCTTGTTTGATTGGAGGTTTTGTGTTTTGGTGCTCTTTCGGCTCACCCTCCCACGTTTGCACAAAATCTGTCTTAAGAAAAGAGGTGTTGCTTTTTAAATTCATAGAGTTTATAAACTTTTCGGCTTGTTTAAGGCTTGGTGATTCGGATATTATCATATCAAGTGCGCTTTGCCGTAATTTTTGAGGTGTGTTCAGAAGTAAAAGTGCAAAATCCTCACTAAGATTTGCGTTTTGAAGCCTTGAAAGCGAGTGTTCGTCCAGCTTTAAAATATCAAGCAGCTGCCTTATTTTTGTGGGCGGAATACCTATTTTTGCCGCCAACTCTTCGGGTAAAAAATTGTAGGTGTTGATGATATGCTCTATCTCACGCGCCTTACTGTAGCAAGAGGGTGAAACGCGGCAAAGGTTGTCTGATAGTCTGATTAGTGCCGCGGTTTTGTCGTCCGCAATACATACAATGCAGGGAAGGCGTCGAAGCCTTAATCTTTTCGCCGCCAAAAGCCGACGATAGCCCGAGACCAACTCGTAGCCCTTTATTGCTACCTTTCTGACAATCAAAGGCTTTAATATTCCGTTTTCAAAAATGCTCTCGGTAAGGGAGATTAGTTCGCCGTCTTCTATCTTTTGCCGGTCGCCGTTTTTTATATGTATTTCTCTTAAACGCAGCCACACTAGTTTCTTGTCAAAGGATATCATTAAGGTTTCCCTCCCGCCGAAAAAATTATCTCAAAAATCACCGCAAAAGTAAAGCTTTTTAGGTCGCAAAAAGCGACCTGAAATTTAAAAAAGTGCCCTTTTACAGAGCACTTTTTGTTATTTTATTTCCGTGTCTTGGATATTTTGTCGGGGTTTGCGAAATCTTTTTTGCAATTACAAAGGCTCGCTGTTCATTTCCTGTTAGCGTTTCGCATATAATGGTGGGTTTTTCACAGCCGAGCAGCTTATAAGCGTTTTGTGCAGCCTCTGCCTCCTCTTTAGCAGAAGCGCCCTTAAGCGCTACAAAATAACCGCCCTTTTTAACAAAGGGAATACAGTATTCTGAGAGCACGGGTAAATTTGCAACCGCCCTCGCGCAAGAAAAATCAAATTTTTCTCGGTACTTTTCGCTTTTTCCGCCCTCCTCGGCTCTTGCGTGGACAAGCTCTGCTTGGAGATTTAGTTTATCTAAAACGTCGGCTAAAAAGATTAGTCTTTTATTCAGTCCGTCAAGAAGCGTTAAGTTTATATCGGGACGTGC
>JAZLAD010000083.1:0-15225 GCA_045613005.1 Acutalibacteraceae bacterium
CCGATTTTCTTACCGCCCGAATAAAGTCCCGCAGCACAGACTACGTTCCTAGCTTTTACAGTATTGTTTTCACTTTTTATTGCGTATGAATCTTTAGTTTTTTCTATATCCTCTACCTTGAAACCAAGTAAAGTTTCAACACCTAAATTATCTACGGCAAAACGAAAAGCATCAACAACCGAAGAAGCCTGTAACGAATACGGATACGCGCGTCCTTCTTCATCATACGTAAATACAATGCCCAGCTCTGCCAAAAAGTTCTCGGTGTATACTCTGTCGAAGCGCTCAAGAGCAAAGCCGGCAAACTCTTTATCATTTCCGTGATAGCGGGTAAGCTCTATATTTAAATTCGTTATATTGCATCTGCCATTTCCTGTAGTGATGAGCTTTTTTCCCACCCTGTCAAGTTGTTCAAGCAATACCACACTTATAGACCTATCCTGCATTTTAAGTGAAACAGCTGTGCAAAGTCCCGATGCACCTGCACCGATTATGGCAACGTCATAAACTTTTTCTTTCACGTTTTTCTTCTCCTGTAAATTTTCTTTTTTGAGTATAACACATATTTTTCTTTCCGTCTACATTTCTTTTTGGATAGTTTTATATATTTTAATTGTGTTTTGATAAAAAAGTTATAAAAGTTGTCTATTTTATTGTCTTGCTTTTTGTTATATAATTGTTACAGTAACGTGAAGGGTGGGGTTTTATGAAGAAATGCGCAGTTATAAACGATATATCGGGTTTCGGCAGATGCTCACTTACAGCATCTATTCCTATAATAAGCGCACTCGGTATTCAGGCTAATCCTGTAGTTACAGGAGTTTTCACTAACCAAACGGGTTACGAAAGCTATAAATTTCACGACCTTACCGATATGCTTCCCTCCTTTTGCGAGGAATGGAAGAAGCTTAACGTTTCTTTTGACGGCATTTTAACCGGCTTTTTACTCACAGAGCATCAATATAACCATATTGAAAGTTTTATTGATACCTTTAAAACCGATAAAACACTCCTTGTCGTAGACCCTGTTTTAGGTGATGAAGGTAAGCTTTACGATTGCTTTGACGAGGGTTTGATTGAGAGCGTTAAAAAGCTAATTACTAAAGCTGACGTCATAACCCCCAATATTACCGAGCTTAAGTTTTTAAGCGGTGACGATGACGTTTTTAAAGGTGCTGAGAAACTACTCTCCGGCGGTATTAAATCGGTTATCGTAACAGGAATTATAGAAGAAAACACCATTTCCTGCCTTGTTTTTTCTAATAACAGAACTGAGAAATACACAACAAAACTTGTAAAATTCGGCGGTAAGGAAGCCCGTTTTAGCGGTACGGGAGATATTTTTTCATCGGTAGTTATGGGAAAAATGTTAAACGGATTTTCAGTTTTTGATGCCGCGAAAGAGGCTGTTAATTTTATCGGCAACGCTATTGAAAACACTAGTGTTTCAGACCGTAACGACGGTATAGATTTTGAAAAATATTTAAAGGATTTATAAAGAGATATGGCTGATATTATTTATTTATTCGAGGGTACTCCCTACTTCAATTTAACAAACAAGTGTCCTTGCCGATGCACCTTTTGTATCAGAGACAGACTTAAAACTATGGGCGATGCAGAAGGTATGTGGCATCGCACTCAACCCACCTTCAAAGAGGTTAAAAAGGCTATCGACGAGTTTGATTTCTCACAATTTGAAACGGCTGTTTTTTGCGGTTACGGTGAGCCTACAAACGAATTGGAATTGCTGCTTAAAACTGCTGAATATCTGAAAGAAAAGTATCCCGACTTGAAGCTTCGTCTTAACACAAACGGACTCTCAAACCTTATTAACAAAAGAGAAACCGCTAAGGAAATTTGCGAAAATATTGATGCTGTTTCTATTTCTTTAAACGCCACGAATTCCGAAAAATACGACGAAATAACAAGAAACATATTCAAAGGTGAAGCCTTTGATGCTATGCTTAAATTTACAGCCGATTGCGTAAAACACTGTGATAACGTTACAATGACGGTGGTTGACGTGATTGGAAAAGAGGAAATAGAAAAATCCCGTGAAATTTGCAAAAAAACAGGGGCAAATTTCAGAGTAAGAGAGCTTGTTAAAGGTGAATAAAAAAATTATGCTGTTCGAAAATTCGAACAGCATTTTTTATTTTAGGCCCTTTGTTGCAGGGTTGTCTATAAGTTCTCCTTCTTTAGTAAATCTCGAGCCGTGACAGGGGCAATCCCACGTGTGCTCTGCCCTATTCCACTTTAAAGCACATCCTAGATGCGAGCAGCGTTTTGTAGTAGGCGTCAGCAAATTAACCACGCTCTCAAGCATATTTGTAGCTAGTTGCGGATGAAGTACCGACCTTGACGGTGAAAACACCTCACTATACGGATTTTGTTTGCCCTCTACCATATCGCAAAGAATCATGGCTGAAACCATTGCCGAGGTCATACCCCATTTATTAAAGCCTGTAGCAACAAGCAAATTATCGGTATTTTTAGAATACTTGCCTATATATGGAATAGAGTCTAGCGTCATACAGTCCTGCGTTGCAAAATGGTATTTTTCCGTAGCATCGGGATAAAATCTCCTTGCAAAATCCCTAATCTCACGATAACTTCCACCCTGTTTTCCCGTTCTATGTGAACCGCCGCCTAAGAGTAAATATCCGTTGTATTCTCTAAATGATAAACCATACTCTGAATGATCTACAAACATACCGTTGGGTATTTCGGCATTTTTAAGTGCTAATACGTAAGAACGGTGCTGATACATTTTTAAAAAATAGCTTCCGTGCTTATTTATGAACGGGAAATGGGTTGTAACTATTATTTTCTCAGCCGTGATTTTTCCTCTGGTTGTTACAGCCGTATTACCTTTGATTTCTAAAACCTTTGTATTTTCGTAAATATTAAGATCTTTTGAAATTGAAGATACAAATTTAAGAGGATTAAATTGCGCCTGATTGCTGAATTTTACTGCCGCCTCAATTTTAAATGGCAATGGAAGGTCGGTTTTAAGGTCGGCTATAAAATCGAGTTTTCTTAAAGCCTTTATCTCATTTTCTATTATATCCCTGTTTGAAAGCGAATAAACGTAAGAGTCCTTTTCTTCAAAGTCACAATCTATGTCCAGACATAGCTCACGGTATTTTTTAAGAGCTAAAACATTAGCATCGAGGTACTGTTTTGCTAATTCTACACCATATTTGCCTATAATTTTATCGTATATAAGCCCGTGCTGTGCCGTAATTTTTGCAGTTGTGTTTTTGGTAACACCGTTACAAATGGTCTCAGCTTCGACTAAAATATAAGGAATTCCTTTATTTTGCAGCATAAATGCCGTAACTATTCCCGCTATACCGCCGCCTATTATCAAAACCTCGGTTTTTGTATCACTCGGTAGCCCTTCAAACCTTATAAGACTACTGTTATCCTGCCAAATCGACTTCATTTATTTCACCCAAAAACATTATGCACCCTACTTCTTGCTAATATGCAAAAAGTAGGGTGCATTTACATTTTAAGTGCTTTTATTAATATTTTTTCTTAAAAATATTTACACCGTTTGTAATATCATACCAATCAAATTTGTATTCCTTGCCGTTTGATAAAAATCTCTTTGGACAGCTTGTATCCATCCAATCAAGAGGCTCACATTCGCTTCCCTTGTCGGCTATTAGGAATGCATCGTTAAGACGCTTTTTCTGCTCGGCATTCAGCATTCCCGGTGTAACCGAAATAAACAAGCTCTCACCCGATAAAGCACAAGCCTCAAAGAAGCGAAGATTCATTTCGGTTGGCACGTGCTTGGTTATTGCCGCACAGTCAGGGTCGGCAATAAAGAAGTTCTTATTCTGTGGCATTCTAAAGGCTAGTGGATTCACGCCCATCTTTCTGGTCTTGTTCCACTCAAAACCGCTGGTATCCAGACAGCTTCTCTGAATTTGATGTATACCTGCGGCAAGATGGTTATAGGTGTTACAACCCATCACGAGTGAATCACCGGCTGCTTCTTGAATGGTTCTGTAAAGTTTTAAAATAATCTGAGCATTGGTAACGCTGGTATCGTCAAAATGCCAACCGTCCTGAGTCAGTCCCTCGGTTAGATATACCTCATCAAAAATATTATCTGTTAGCATATCAGGTGCTGTAAAGTCGTACTTAATCACCTTGTATCCGTTAGCGGCAACACCTGCTACCAGATTTTTGACGTACTCTAAAACGTCATCCTTAGATGGATCTAAGAAATCTCCGCCGCCATCACCCGTTTTTCTTGGATGATAACAGTGCTCAGGGAATTTTTCCTTGGTAAGAAGCGGTCTAATCCAAAGACCCGGCTCACATCCCATATTGCTCATTTCACCTGCAAGTTCAGCCATATCGCCAAACTTATCTGACGGAGTGAAAGGTCCGCCTATATACTCATTGGTTCTGTAAAGCTGCCAACCGTCATCTATAAGCATATAAGGTTTATGGGTTGTATTAGCGCAAAGCTCCATAGCAATTTTAGTGTCTTCAATAACACTTTCTCTTGTTATGTTACCGTAAGCATAATACCAGTTATTAAGACCAAAAACAGGTCTGTTCGGAATATTCGGCTTGTCGCACATTAATCTGCAGAAAGCCTGACAAGCTCTATATGGATTCTCGCTTTCGTTGCCCTCACGCTCAACAACTGTAGCGCAGTTTAAAGGCTGTTTTAAATTTACACCGCAAGCGCCGTTTCTAACGTCAACTATAAGTGTTACACCCTCCTGGTCAAACTGCCAGAAGCAGAAGCTGTTACAACCTGTTTTAACGCCGTAACCGTGTGTTTTAGCGCCGTCAAAGCACTGTATGTACCAAGCCCAATGCTTTTCGGGAACTACAGGCATCCAAGCAAGGTCACCGAATTCAACACCCGCCGAGTCACCTAAAACGCGCTTGATGTTTGAAAAATCAGCGTACCATCTTAGTCTTATTCTGCATACGGGTTCGATAGTTTCGTTCAGAATAATATCCAGTGTATCGTTTACCTTTTTTACGCAAACTTCTGCCGCCGCGCAATTAAAGGCTTCGCCATTTTTATTTGCTATTTGCCAACCGTTGTCGGTTTGAATTTCAATAAAATCAGGTTGACGAATAATAGAATTAAACATACGACTTCTCCTTAATTAAAGTTTTATTTTATTGTACATTATTTTATTTTTATGTCAAGGTTTTTTTAGAAAATTGTGGATTTTCGGGACAAAATATAGTAGAATATATTTAGAAACTCCGAGGAGGTACTGTAATTGGATAAAAAAACAAAATGGATACTTGCCTGCTCATCTATTACAGTAGGTGCTTTAGCATTTGGCGCCACCGCATCCTATTTGCTGGCAAAAAAGATGGTGGAGGTAGCGCTGGACCGAAAAGAGCCCAAAGCAATAGGTAGATCAAGAGAAATTATTACAGGCAACAAAAATATAGAAGCAACCCTTAAATTTCAAAATAAAATTGCAAAAAAATTAGAATGTTTAAATCTTGAAACGGTTGAAATAAAGGCTAGCGACGGTACGAAACTTGTAGGTCACCTATACCGCTCCAACAATCCCAAACGCACAATAATCGCTATGCACGGATGGCGTTCTTCCTGGGCTAAGGATTTCGGTCTTGTTGCTGATTTTTGGCTACCTAACGGCTGTAACGTGATTTTTGCCGAGCAACGCGCCCACGGTGCTAGCGGTGGCGATCATATGGGTTTTGGAGTGCTTGAACGCTTTGACTGTCTTGATTGGATTAACTGGGTAAAAAACAGCGAATTTAAGGACACTCCACTTTATCTTGCAGGTATTTCTATGGGTGCTACCACGGTTTTAATGACCGCAGGCTTCGATATAAAGGGTAAGGTCAACGGCATTATGGCCGACTGCGGCTTTACCTCCCCGCACAGTATCTGGAAGCACGTTGCAAACAAAAATATACGTGTTGGCTACAACCACTTTTACAGCAATATTATAAACGACTACTGCAAAAAGAAAATGAATTTTGGTCCTAAGGATTATTCTACCCTTGAAGCCATGAGAAACTGCGAAGTGCCAGTTCTTTTCTTCCACGGAACAGATGATAAATTTGTCCCCGTGCAGATGACCTTCGAAAATTACAAGGCCTGCAGAGCGCCCAAACAGTTGTTTATAGTACCGGGTGCCGAGCACGGAATGAGTTATGTTGTAGAAACCGAAAAATATCAAAATAAAGTTTTAAAGTTTTGGGAGAAATATGATAACCTTTAAAATATTTCGTCTGTCAGTAGCTTTGATACGTCCTCGGCAACTTCTCTGTCTAGCACTTTAAATAAAATTTGAGTTATTATTTCCCTATCAAATTTCACGTCTTTCAGCGCACTTTCAAGTGTTTCGGAAACAGTAAAATCCATAGAATCGGAAAAGACCTGAAGTGTGTGAATATTGCCTTTTTTCACTATGAATTTGAGCTGTATTCCTCCCCAGGAAAACCTTCCGTCGCAGGAAAAATCACTAGGTATTGCAGTACCGTAAATATAGTCCCAACTGCTGTAAAGTTTTGCTATATTTTTCTTTTGGTCACACTCTATTTCAGGCATTTTAATCGCCTCTAATTGATATACTTCCTGTGCCGCTAAAATCATATTTTCACGCATTTTTTGTATAGTTAACTCAGGACGTAATTCGCTAAGATTCACAACCCTTGACTCGACCGATTTTACACCCTTTGATTGTAGCTTTGATTTAGACGGAGTAAGATATTTCCCCATTTTGTTCATATCGGCTGAGATTAGAAGTGTGCCGTGATGATAAGAATTACCCTTTGAATTATAAAAAGCGTTTCCCGAAAATTTTTTACCATTTACCAAAATATCGTTTCTGCCCGAAAGTTCGGTCTTTATGCCTGCCATAGCGCAGGCTTTTTTTATTACCGACATTTGTTTTGTAAGGTCATAATTTTCACTAGACGCAATAAAGGTAAAGTTCAAATTTCCCATATCGTGAAAAACAGCCCCACCGCCCGATAAACGACGGGCTATCTTCACGTTATCCGACTTTATAACATCGGTTTTACACTCTGCCCAAGCGTTCTGATTTTTACCTATTACTATCGTGTTCTCGTTCTGCCAAAGATACAGTATCACACTATCACATTCTACGCTGTCGAGCAAAAGCTTTTCAACCGCTAAATTTTCATACGGATTCAGCGAATTGCTTGTATAAATTTTAAGTTTTTTTATCATAAAATCACCACGTTTATTTTAATCTTTTACAAAGCTAAAGTCAAGAATTAATCAAAATTTGGTAAACTTGTAGAAATGCCTTATTTTATGCACTTTTTTGCCCTTTTATCTATTGACAATTTTTTTGTTGGTGGTATAATTAGTTTTGTAAAATTATATTTTTAGGAGGAATCATTTTGGCTAACGCAGTAATTATGCCTAAGGCTGGTATAACGGTTGAAAGCTGTATCATCGGTACTTGGGAAAAGAAGGTCGGCGACGCTGTAAAAGTAGGAGATATTCTCTTTACATACGAAACCGACAAGGCAAGCTTTGAATGTGAATCAACCGAAGAAGGTACTCTTCTTGAGATATTCTTCAACGATGGCGACGAAGTTCCTTGTCTTGTAAACGTTTGTGCAATAGGTAACGAGGGTGACGATTGTTCTGCTCTTCGTCCTGATTCAGCAGCACCTGCTGGAGAGGCTGCACCTGTTGTAGAGGAAAAGAAGGAAGAAGTTAAGGTAGAGGCTGTTGCAGTTTCCACCGCTGTAGAGGGCGAAAAGTCCGCTATCTCTCCAAGAGCTAAGAAGCTTGCAGAGCGTACCGGCGTTGACGCTTCTCTTGCTACTCCAACAGGCCCTAACGGCAGAGTTATTGAGCGTGACGTTAGAAACCTCATCGACAATCCTGCTGTTGCAAAGGCTGCTGCTCCTGTAGCTGCAAATGCTGCTCCTGAGGTAGAGTATGAGGACGTTAAGTTCAGCGGAATTCGTCGTGCTATCAGCAAGTCGATGACAACCTCACTTTCAACAATGGCACAGCTTACACACAACACCTCATTCGATGCTACTGCTATCCTTAAGTACAGAAAGCAGTTAAAGGCAAGTGAGGGTGACTGCGCAGGTATCACACTTGGCGATATCATTATGTACGCAGTTTCAAGAACACTTCTAAACCACCCAGACCTCAACGCTCATATGCTTGATGATAACAACATTCGTCTCTTCAAGCACGTTCATCTTGGTTTCGCAGTTGACACCCCAAGAGGTCTTATGGTTCCAACCATTTTCAATGCTGACCAGAAGAGCTTACTTGAAATCTCTAAGGAAGTTAAAGCTTTAGCTGCAGAATGTCGTGAAGGCAACATCAGCCCAGACAAGCTCACAGGCGCTTCCTTCACAGTTTCCAACCTTGGTAATCTCGGCGTTGAGTCCTTTACTCCTGTTATCAATCCACCACAGACAGGCATCTTAGGTGTTTGCGGAACTATCGACAGAGTAAAGAAGGGCAAGGATGGCGAAATCGCTATCTACCCTGCTATGGGACTTAGCCTTACATACGACCATCGCGCTGTTGATGGTACACCGGCAGCAAAATTCCAGAAGGAACTTGCACAGAATTTAGAGAACTTCACTGTTCTTCTTGCTAAATAAGGTGAATAAAATGGAAATTTTTGATTTATTAGTTGTTGGCGGCGGCCCAGGCGGATATCTCTGCGCTGAGCGTGCTGCTCAAGGCGGAATGAAGGTTGCCGTTATCGAGAAAAAGGCTCTTGGCGGTACCTGTCTTAACGAGGGTTGTATTCCTACAAAAACTCTCCTTAATTCCTCAAAGATGTATCGTCACGCTATCGGAAGCGAAGCTTTCGGCGTAACTGCAGAAAACGTAAAGTATGACCATGCAAAAGTAATTGACCGTAAGAACAATGTTGTTGCTACTCTCGTTGCAGGTGTTGGCGCTACAATGAAGGCTAACAAGGTTACAGTTATTACAGGTAACGCTGTAATTAAGGGTAAATCTGCAAACGGCTTTGCAGTTGAGGTTGACGGCACCGTTTACGAAGGCAAAAAACTTGCTATCGCTTCAGGTTCTGAAACTGTTGTTCCTCCTGTTCCCGGTCTTAAGGAAGGCCTCGCTTCAGGCTTTGTTGTTACAAACCGCGAGGTTCTTGACGAAAAGGCATTACCACAGTCTATAGTTGTAATAGGCGGCGGCGTAATTGGTCTTGAAATGGCTTATTACTTCGCAAGCGTTGGCGTTAAGGTAACAGTTATTGAAATGATGCCTAAGATCGCAGGTGCTACCGACCCTGAAATCTGCAAGGTTCTTACCGACGTATTTGTAAAGAAGGGAATGGAATTCAAGCTCTCTTGCAAAGTACTTGAGGTTAAGGAAAAGAGCGTTATATACGAAGAGAACGGCGAGAAGAAAGAAATCGCTTGCGATAAGGTTCTCCTATCAGCCGGCAGAAAGCCTTCTACCGCTAATATTGGTCTTGAAACTCTACAGCTTGATATGGACAGAGCTGCTATTAAGACCGACCGTCATCTTTGCACCAACGTTTCAGGTGTTTACGCTATCGGTGACTGCAACGGCAAGCTTATGCTCGCTCACACAGCATACCGTGAAGCAGAGGTTGCAGTAAACCATATGCTCGGCATCAAGGACGAAATGCGTTACGACGTAATTCCTTCCGTTATCTACACCGATCCTGAGGTTGCAAGTGTTGGTTACAGCAAAGAAGGCGCAGAAGAAAAGGGCATGAAGGTTAAAGAGGTTAAGCTTCCACTTTCTTACGCAGGTCGTTACCTTGCTGAAACCGAAGGTGGCAAGGGCTTCATTAAATTAGTAGTTGATACCGATAAGAATCGCCTTGTTGGTTGCCATATCGTAGGCTCTTATGCTTCCGAAATTATTATGACAGCTACAATGATGGTTGATACCGAGCTCACACCTGCTAGACTTAAGAAGCTTGTATTCCCACATCCAACCGTTGCTGAAATAATCAGAGAAGCTATTTTCCATATATAAATAATCCATTTAGGAGGAAAAATAAATGCCAAAAAGTTTATTTGTAGATCCTGCCGAAACTAGAGCTGCAGGTAAAATCACATTTGAAGACATTCCTGTCAATGTCTACAACAAGACCATCAAAGAAGAGCGTAAGCGCTACAGCGATGATGACCTTGTTCGTATCTATCGCGACATCACCGTTTTACGCGAATTTGAGTCTATGCTTAATCAGATTAAGACTCAGGGCGTTTACAACGGTATCGAAACCACATACCCAGGTCCTGCCCACCTTTCTATCGGTCAGGAAGCTGCTTGTGTAGGTCAGGCTTACCATCTTGATCAGAACGACTTTACATTCGGTTCACACAGAAGCCACTCTGAAATTCTTGCTAAGGCACTTTCTTGCATTAACAAGTTATCCGAGCAGGAGCTTATGACCATAATGGAAGGCTTCCTCGGCGGTTCAGCTCTCAGAGCAACCGAAAAATTAGGTCCTGTAAAGGACGCTAAGGAGCTTGCTATCCGTTTCATCCTTTACGGAACACTTTCAGAGATTTTTGCTCGTGAAACAGGCTTCCACAAGGGTATGGGCGGCTCAATGCACGCTTTCTTCCTCCCATTTGGTATTTATCCAAACAATGCTATCGTTGGCGGTTCTGCTGCTATTGCTACAGGTGCTGCTCTCTTTAAGAAGGTAAACGATAAGCAGGGTATCGTTGTTTGCAACTCCGGTGACGGTTCTATGGCTAGAGGTCCTGTTTGGGAAGCAATGAACTTTGCTGCTATGGACCAGTACCGCACACTTTGGGAGAGCCACAACGGCGGTATGCCAATTCTTTACAACGTATTCAATAACTCCTATGGTATGGGCGACCAGACCAGAGGTGAAACAATGGGTTATGATATGCTTGCTCGTATCGGTGCAGGTGTAAGCCCAACACAGTTCCATGCTGAGCGTATCGACGGCTTCAATCCTCTTGCTGTTATCGACGCTATGGAAAGAAAATTAAAGATCTTACGCGCAGGTGACGGTCCTGTTATGCTTGATACCGTTACCTATCGTTACTCTGGCCACTCTACCTCTGATCAGAACGCTTACCGTACCAAAGAGGAGATCGAGGCATGGAAGGAAATCGATCCGATCATCACATACCGCAAGGGTCTTGTTGATGCCGGTGTTACTAAGGATTCAAGCCTCGAGGAAATCCTTGCTGAGACTTCAGAGCGTATGACTATGATCTGCAAGGCTGCTAGCGACGTTGAAATCAGCCCATACGTAGACTTCAAGAAGGATCCTGCTGTTGTTGAGCGTCTAATGTTCTCAAATATGAAGATTGACAAGCTTGACGACCGTGAGCCTGAAGTTAATATGCCTTTAAGCGAAGTTCCTGCTTACAAGAAGTTAAAGGAAAAAGAGCGCTCACCTATCGTTAACGGCAAGCCTGTTTCTAAGATGAAGCTCTTCAACCTCCGTGATGCACTTTCTGAGGTTATTTACGATCGTTTCTATGAGGATCCAACCCTCATCGCTTACGGTGAAGACGTTCGTGACTGGGGTGGCGCATTCGCTGTATACCGTGGTATGATGGACGCATTCCCACACTGCCGTCTCTTCAACTCTCCTATCGCTGAGGCTGCTATCGTTGGTACAGCAGTAGGTTACGCTGTTTCCGGTGGTCGTTCAATCGTTGAGCTTATGTATGCTGACTTCATCGGCTGCGCAGGCGACGAAATCTTCAACCAGATGTCTAAGTGGCAGTCAATGTCTGCAGGTATACTCAAGATGCCTATCGTTCTTCGTGTATCTGTTGGTTCTAAATACGGTGCTCAGCACTCACAGGATTGGACCGCACTTTGCGCCCATATTCCTGGTCTTAAGGTTTGCTTCCCTGCTACACCTTGGGAGGCTAAGGGTCTTATGGAAACCGCACTCAAGGGTACCGACCCTGTAGTATTCTTCGAAAGCCAGAGAATTTATGACGTTGGTGAACAGTTCCACGAGGGCGGCGTTCCTGCAGAGCGTTATGAAATCGAAATCGGTGACGTTAACAAGGTTCGCGACGGTAAGGATATTACTATTATTACTATCGGTGCTGCACTCTACCGTGCTGTTGACGCTGCTAAGCAGTTAAGCGAGAAGTATGGCATGGAAGCTGACGTAATCAACCTCCACTCACTTGTTCCGCTTGATTACACAAAGATTATTGAATCTGTTCGCAAAACCGGTAAGGTTGTTCTCGTTTCTGATGCTTGCACCAGAGGCTCCTTCCTTAACGACGTTGCTAAGAACATCACCGAGCTTTGCTTCGACGATTTAGATGCACCACCTGTTGTAGTTGGCGCACGTAACTGGATAACACCTCCATTCGAGTTTGATGAGTTCTTCTTCCCACAGGCTGGTTGGATTATCGATGCTATCCACGAAAAGATCGTTCCGCTTAACGGCCACGTAGTTGAAAACGGCTGCACCGAGGCTGAGGCTGAGCGTCGCGCTAAGCTTGGCGTATAATGAACATCAGGCAAACATCAAATTCAGGTTTTCTCCTCTCACTTGACAATACTAATATTTTGCTAGATGGCGTTGGTGAGAGGATTGCCCCATATTTTGAAACACCCGCATATATAAAGGAAGAACTTTTAAACACGCCTTTAGATGCACTTGTGTTTACACATTATCACGGGGACCATTTTGATAAAAGTTTTGCCGAAACGTATAAAAACAGAGAGTTTGGGTCCGTTTTTTGCGGACCTGAACTCTCTACAGCGTTTAAGGTTAAAAACTTAGAAATCGTTCCGATTAAGACCCGCCATATCGGCAAGTTTGTGATTGAGCATTCAAGTTACTTAATAAAAGGAAGCAAGACCATTTTATTTTTAGGTGATGCATCGCCAAACGAGTTTAAAAACCGAAAGGATTTGCCGAAAATCGACCTTGTTATTGCTCCCTTTGCCTTTGCTTTAACTACTTCGGCTATCAGCATCACCAATTCTCTTGGTGCTAAAAACGTAGTAATTACACACCTTCCCGAACAAACTCTTGATGAATTTAACATACGCGAAAGTGTGGCAAAAGCTGTAGAGCAAAATGGCAATTGGACATCTAGCGAAATCGGACAATCAATCACAATAGAGTAATTTACTCAAAAAATATTCATTTTATTTAAAAAAACAACCTTTTGTCCTCATATATTTGGGGACATTTTTTTGTTTTTAATCTTGAAAAAGTAAACTCAAAATATTATTATATATATGTAGTAATAATATTTAAGGAGATATATTATGAAGTTATTAATTGATGATGCTAATCTTGAAAAAATTAAAGAAATCAGCGAATACTATCCTATTGACGGCGTAACAACAAACCCTTCTATCCTTGCTAAAACAGGCAGAAACCCTTACGTTGTTTTAAAGGAAATCCGCGAATTTATAGGTCCCGACGCAGAACTTCACGCTCAGGTTATTTCCCTTACAACCGAGGAAATGGTTAACGAGGGTCGCCATATGGTTGAAGTGCTCGGCGAAAAGGCAAAAACCTTTGTTAAAATCCCTACTATTCCCGAAGGTCTTAAGGCTATGAGAATTCTATCTAACGAGGGCTATAAAATTACCGCTACCGCTATTTACAATCCTCTCCAAGGCTATCTTGCCGCAAAATCAGGTGCTGACTATGCCGCACCTTATATAAACCGTATTGATAACCTAGGTACCAGCGGTATTCAGGTTGCAAGAACAATGCAGGATATATTTATTTCAAGTGGATACAAAACCAAAACTCTTGCCGCAAGCTTTAAAAACTCTTTACAGGTACAAGAGCTTTGTGAGCTTGGTATCAGAGCCGCAACACTAGCACCCGACGTTATCGAAAACCTTATTAAGCACCCATGCGTTGACTCTGCAGAGAAAACCTTTAGAAGTGATTTTGAGAGCCTTTGCGGTAAAGGCAAAACTATGTACAACTGTGACAGAGACGACTAAGCATTAAAATCAGGAGATTTTATGGAAATAGTTTTAATTACTGCGTTAGGCGTTGGCTCTGCTACGGTATTTGGTGCTCTTTTAGGTTTTCTCTTTAAAAAGGTTTCGCATAAATTCGAGGATATTGTTTTAGGATTTGCGGCAGGTATAATGTTAGCCGCCGCTGTTGTGGGTCTCATTCTCCCCTCGCTTGAAAGTGGCAAACACGCCGTTATAATCACCGCAATTGGCATTCTTTGCGGTGCATTCTTACTTAATCTAATAGATAAAATCGTTCCTCATATTCATCGCTTCGTAGGCGGCGAGGTTGAAACACACCCCGATTCAAACGCGAGACTTAACAAGATATTGCTTTTTGTTCTTGCCATCGCAATTCACAATCTGCCTGAGGGCATCGCCGCAGGCGTGGGCTTTGGTTCGGGTGATATATCACAGGCGTTAACCGTTGCCGCAGGTATCACGCTTCAAAACATTCCTGAGGGTATGATTATTATAGCGCCGATGCTGGCGGTCGGTATTTCTAAAAAGAGAACCTTCCTTATTGCCGCCGCTACAGGTCTTGTAGAGGTTATCGGTACGTTTATAGGTTACTTTGCCGTTAGCATTTCTGCCGCTATTCTCCCCTTTGCTTTAAGCTTTGCAGGTGGTACTATGCTTTACGTGATAAGTGACGAAATGATACCCGAAACCCATTCACACGGTAACGAGCGCGGCGCCACCTATTCTCTACTTTTAGGCTTTTGCCTTATGCTTTTGTTAGATTATTATATCTAGATAAAAATTTACCCCGTCACTTACGTGACGGGATTTTTTTAGTGAATAGCGAAGTGTTTTAATTACATTCAAGTCCTTAAACAAAAAATTACCGAAGTACCCTAAAGGCTCAATTCTGTAATTTGATATCGGTGTTTATAACCAACCTTAAACGCGAGGTGAAATTTATAAAAAAAGAAGAACCTCAACTACGCGAATTGCGTGTCGAGGTTCTCGACTGGTGCGAGTGTTCATAACCAACCTGACAAATAATCGCTGATATGCCGGTAGTTACGCGCTTTTCTCGCTTCGCCTATTCCGTGAAAATAGTGTTTTCCTTAAAAATTAAGGAGGACAATCAAATGTATAAGTTTATTGAAGAATTTTATTATGGTAATTTAGATCCACAGGCACGTAGTACAAAAGAAAATAAAACCGTCCAAAAGCAGATGGAAGTCTTAATGCTTAATGAGGATTTCCTAACGGAGAACCTATCC
>JAZLAD010000084.1:0-3182 GCA_045613005.1 Acutalibacteraceae bacterium
AGACCTTTACGCACCGTTTCGGTAATCTTAAAGGCTCTGCCCTCCTCCATACCCTGATGGATAAGGTATACCATTATGTTGTCACGGGTACCGATAACGGTTGAAATGGTGCAGGTGCCCTCTTCGATAAGCGACTTTGCATTGCCGTGCCAAACGCCTGTACCGTGGGATAGACCCGAAATCTGCAATAGGTCTGAGAAGTTTTGAGGCTTACAGTCCATAAGCATATCTCTTGTATTTCTCGTTCCAAATTCGGGAAGGGATAGAGTACCGGTCTTAGAGTCTAAATCCTCTGCTGTAACACCTAAAGCCGCAGGGGAGGTAAAGAGGCTGTAAACGTTAGGGTCACTCATCGAAACCTTACTTACAGGAATACCCGAATACTCCTCTAAGTACTTATAAGTGGTAGGCACAACGTGGCCTAGCTCGTCAAGCTTTAAGATTGTATCGTGGATAGAATGGAAGTCAAAGTGGGTGGTAACGATATCCGATTTAACGTCGTCTGCGGGGTGCTGAACAGGGCAGAAATCGTATATCTGCATACCGTCAGGCACGATTATCATACCTGCAGGGTGCTGACCTGTTGTAGTCTTAACCTTTGATTTTTCAACCATACCAGCCAAGCGGTTAAGCTCGGCAGAGCTCAGCGTTATATTCATTTTTTCGGCATAAGCCTTAGCAAAGCCGAAGGCGGTTTTTTCGGCAATGGTAGAAATTGTACCCGCCTTGAAAACGTTTTCGCTACCGAAAAGCGATTCGGTATACTTTTGCACCTTAGACTGAACCTCGTCGGCAAAGTTAAGGTCTATATCAGGCACCTTGTCACCCTTAAAGCCTAGGAAGGTTTCAAAAGGGATATCGTGACCGTTGCGGTCGTAAGCCGTGCCGCAAACAGGACAGTCCTTTTCGGGTAGGTCAAAGCCTGAGCCTACCTCACCTTTTGTGAAAAATTCGCTGTTTCTACATTTTGGGCATACGTAGTGAGGCGGCAGAGGATTTACCTCCGAAATTCCCGCCATAGTAGCGGCAAAGGAGGAGCCTACCGAGCCTCGAGAGCCTACAAGATAGCCGTTTTCTTCGCTGTAGGCTACTAGTTTTTGAGCCGAAATATACATTATAGAAAAGCCGTTGTTGATGATAGAATTGAGTTCTTTTGTAAGGCGCTTTTCAACAACCTCGGGCAGAGTATCACCGTAAAGCTTGTGGGCGTTATCCCAACAAATTTGTTTAAGCAGCTCGTCCGAGCCTTCAATAACAGGGGGATAGTTGCCCTCGGGCACGGGGATAACGTCACCGCTTATCATATCGGCTATTTTGTTTGGATTATCAATTACAAATTCACGTGCTCTTTCACCGAAATAGCTAAAATCGTTTAGCATCTCGTTGGTGGTTTTAAAGTAAAGCGGAGCTTGATTTTCGATATCGTCAAAGCCTTGTCCTGCCATAACGATTTGACGGATAATGCCGTCTTCCTTTTTAAGAAAATGTACGTCGCCCGTTGCGACAACCATTTTACCGAGCTTATCGGCAAGTTCTACAACCTTGCGGTTGAAGTTTTTTATTACCTCCATGTCGGTAACGTGTCTAAAGCGGTTTGGCGTTACCTGACCGCTCTTTTTATCCACCTTATCAGGAAGCAGAGAATCCCTTACCATAAACGCGTTGTTATCAAGCGGCTGAATTTCGAGATAATCGTAATAATCGGCAATTTCTAAGAGTTCTTCATCACTCTTGCCGTCAATAATAGCCTTGTAAAGCTCACCCTGTTCACAGGCAGAGCCGATAATCAAGCCCTCTCTGTGTTTGTCGAGCTTGCTTCTGAGTGTAATAGGTCTTGCAGCAAAATCATCAATATGTGCAAAGGAAACCAGTTTATAAAGATTTTTAAGACCTACTAAATCCTTAACCAAAATTATCTGGTGAGAACGAAGACGGGATAACTGTTTTGGTGTTAAATCGGTTATATTGTTGCGAATATCGTCAACAAAATAGGCTTCAACACCGTAAATTGCCTTAAAATCGGGATCCTTTTTTCTTATTTTTGAAACTGCCGAGGCAATAGCGGGGTAGGCTTGTACAACGCCGTGGTCGGTAATGGCAACCGCTTTGTGTCCCCATTTGTGAGCAAGGTTTATAATATCACCCGCACTGGATACTGCATCCTTTGCCGACATATTGGTATGGCAATGAAGTTCAACACGCTTTAAACCTTCAAAATCATCGGTTGCCTCGTATTTTTTAACGGTAGCCAGAGCCTTTACGTCAACTATAAAATCCTTTGACCAGCTGTCGTAGCCGTAGTCGCCGTTAACAATTAAAATTGCACCGTCTTTTAAGGGTGACAAGGATTTTTTAAAGGCAAGTGCATCGCCGTTTAAATCCTTAGAATACTTAGGGTCAAAAAACTTTTTAACGTTGGCGGCAAAGGAATTTGTGCCGTCGCTGAAAAAGAATTTAGCTGAAACCATCTTTTTGCCGTTTTTTGTATCTCTATCGGTAATTTCACAGCCGAAAACCTCGCCCCAAGCGGCAAGTTTAACGCTGTCGTTTTCGTCCTGCGGTGGAGCTATAGACTTTAAGGGTCTTATATTTTTATCTATTTTTCTGCCTAAAAACACCTCGGCAGAGTCAACGTATATTGGAAGTGAGTCTTTTGGTGGCTTTGAAAAGTCTATTTCTACCTTTTCTTCAGCGCGTTTAGGTGCCGAAAAAGAGGGAGAAGGCTCGTATTGTTCAAAAACGGGTGGAGCCTCGGGCAGAGGAGGAAGCTCTATCTCTACAGCCTCGGTTTGACCCGTAAAGACTATTTCTATATCCTTATTAAATTGCTTTTTTATGTAATTTTTAAGCTCTAAGTCAAAGCCACAGGCGATGATAGTTTCGAGTCCGCCGTGAGCGAGTTCTACGTTTACGGTATCGCCGTTCAGCAAATATTTGGCACCTGTAAAATAGCCGTTTATAGCAACGTTTTTTAATTTAAGGCAGTCAATCGCATCGGCAATAGCGCCAGCGTTAAGTGATGCCGCATTAAAAACGGTGTCTATAGATATTGAGTTCAAATTAAGTGCTGATTTTATCTTGTTTTCAAGTGAAATTAAGTCCTTTCTTGATATGTAATCGGCGCACAAAAGCTTAACGTTTAAACTGCGACGGTCACTGTCAAGGGTGCAGTTTTCTACTGC
>JAZLAD010000085.1:0-1709 GCA_045613005.1 Acutalibacteraceae bacterium
CCTCTCTTACAAACTTGTGCATTTCTTCGTACTGCTCTTCAGTTTCCCCGGGGAAGCCTGTAATAAGCGTTGTACGAAGTGTAATATCGGGCACTAAGTCTCTTATTTTATTTACAAGCGCCAAAAGTGACTGACTGTCACCACGACGGTTCATTCGTTTTAAAATTTCTCCGTTTGCGTGCTGAATAGGAATATCTAAATATTTTACAAGCTTCGGCTGCTGCGCCAACAACTGTAAAAGCTCATCAGAAATTCGCTCGGGATAGGTATAGAGAGTTCTTATCCACTCGATACCCTCAATTTTGCAAAGCTCACTCAGCAGCTCACACAGACGGCTTTCGCCGTAAATATCGATACCATACGCTGTAGTATCTTGTGCTACAACAATAATTTCACGAACACCCTGTGCGGCTAGTTCCTTTGCTTCGGTCACGCAATCCTCTATAGTGCGGCTACGCATTCTACCGCGGATTTTTGGAATAGCGCAATAGGTACAGCAGTTGTCACAACCGTCACCAATTTTAAGATAAGCGGTAAAAGGCCAACCACCAAGTATACGCTTTCCGTTTAAATTCAAATCTTCTTTAGCGCCGTAGCTATTTTTTGCCTTGCCCTCAATTGCATTTTTAACAATCTCGGCAATATTGCCGTTAGAACCTATGCCTACGCAAACATCGGCCTCGGGTATTTCAGCGGTAACATCATCACGATAACGCTCAGCAAGACAACCTGTAACTACAATCGCTTTACAGTTACCGTCGCGTTTGTATTGTGCCGCTTCAAGTATATTTTCTATTGCTTCGCTTTTTGCATCTTCGATAAAACCGCAAGTATTTATAATAATCGCATCGGCCTCTGCCTCGGGCACGCCGATTTCGTAGCCCGCTTGTTTTAAAGAATAAAGCATCATTTCGGCATCAACCTGATTTTTAGGGCAACCAAGCGATACCATACTAATCTTATACATCAGTCTTCCTCGTAAAATTCAATCTCTTGTGTGTATTTTTTTATTGCATCGCGCACCGCAGAGTACGAAAAACCTTTGCGAACAAGCGCGGCATAAACCTTTTGAATATTTTCTTTAGTATCCATTTTTGTGCAGTACTTTTTCTCGATTACCGCAAGTATTTGTGAAAGTTCGTCAAACTCAGTATCTTCTAATACAAGCTTTATAACAGAGGCAGGTATACCCTTGTTATATAGTTTTGCATAGGATTCACGCTTTGATATGTTTGAACTCGACATTTGCTCAGCAAGACGACGAGCTAATTTTTCGTCATCGACAAGGCCCAATTCTTTAAGCCTTGCTAGAGCTCTTGCCGCGGCGGTATCGCTGATACCGCCTGCGACAATTTTTTGAAAAAGCATTTTTTCGCTATAATCAGCGCGGTCTAAAAACCACATTCCACGTGCCTTTGCACGAATGTAGTCCGACTCTTTAAGATGCTGCTTCAATTCCTGATCATCTATGCTGTCGTTCTCGTGAAGGCATACGCTGTCCCAATAATCAAGGTCAAAATTAAATGCCTTACCACTATCAAAGCTTACCTTTACGGTGTGCTTTTTATCTCGCTTGATTTCGACAATTTTCATCAGTCGTCAACCGCTATATCAATATTTACCTTTTTATGCTTAATTTCTGCTACAGGCTCAGCCTCTACAGGCATAATCACAGGCTCGTCATCAGGAGCTTCTTTTTTACCCTTAGC
>JAZLAD010000086.1:0-2216 GCA_045613005.1 Acutalibacteraceae bacterium
AGCGAAAAGCCGATGAGCATTAAATATAAGGACGCAGTAGAAACGGTTGAACTTGCTGAAAAGCTGGGTCTTACCTATGCGGTTATCTTCCAGTGCCGTTACAACACACCGTCTCAGCTTGTAAAACAGCGTATTTTAGACGGTAGACTCGGCAAGGTAAAGTGCGGCAGAACAACACTTACCTGGAGCCGTTCGGATAATTACTACGGCAACTCCGATTGGAAGGGCACCTGGGATAAAGAAGGCGGCGGCGTTATTATCGATCAGGCTATTCACTCTCTAGACCTTGCAAACTGGTTTATGGACGACGAGGTTATAGAGGTTCAGTCCTCGCTTCACAACCGCAATCACGCAATTATGATTGTTGAGGATAGCGCTGAGGGCCTTATAAAGTACAAAAACGGACAGATTCTTTCCTTCTTTGCGATGAACAACTATTTTGTAGACGAGCCTATTGAAATCCGTCTTTTATGCGAAAACGGTAAGGCAACCCTTTCTTACGGCGAGGCTACCATTGTTTATAACGACGGCACAACCGAGACGGTTCAAAATCAGCCTCAGAAGATTGTTACATATTCAAGCGGTAAGGAATATTGGGGAAGACAGCACGCTGTTCAAATTCATCAGTTCTATAAAGCCTTGTTAGGAAAAGAGGAACTTGAAATCAGCGGCAGAGAGGCTCTCAAAATTCAGAAAATTATCTGTGATATCTATGATAACAACGATAACGAGGAAATCAAGTCAAGATATAAGGATTTATAATTGTGTAAGGCAGGGTTAGTCCCTGCCTTTTTAAATGTTTTTATTTTAATATATTGACTAAAGTGAGAAAAAATATTACAATAAGAATAGAAATAAGTATGGAGGAAAACATAATGAACGAGAAGTTATTAAACGAAGATTACAATCCTGATATAGTAACCCTAACTGATGACGATGGCAAGGAATACACCTTTGAAATTCTCGATGCGGTTGAGAGTGACACAGGAAGATATTTAGCGCTTCTGCCTGTTTTTGAGGACGCACAGAAATTGCTTGATGATTCGGGTGAGCTTGTAATCGTTAAGGTGCTAGAAGAAAACGGAGAGGAGTATTTCACCGAAATCGAGGATGACGAGGAATACGAAATGATAGCCGATGCCTTTGTTGACAGGCTTCAGGACTTTTTCGAAATTGACAACAAATAAAATGCTTTGCGTTTTAAGTTAAAAGTTAAGAGTGAAAAATGAAGAGTTGCGGTGTGCCTTCGGCACGATATAAATAACGTCGCCTCTGCCTCCCTTGCCCTAAAGGGAGGGGGAGCGCTTGCGGTGGTGGGATACTGCCGACTCCTTAATTTTTCATTATTCATCATTCATTTTTCATTATTAATTATGTTTTGTCTGCCCTGTGCGTGTATCGTAGCTTTTATAACCCTACAACTAAAATTAAAGGGACCTGTTTCTCGGGTGGTGGGCTTGCAGACCTCCCACGGCCGTGCCGATTATGGAAGAAGGGAGCGCGAAGCCACTCGGATGGGACCCACCTGTTTTTTCGGCAGGTTATCATTAAGCCGTTACGGCAGGGCGGACAGCGCAAGGAAAAAAGCTAAACGATAGTTTTCGTAAAAACTTATAAAGATAAGCAGCGGAGTGAAATTCACTCCGCTTAAATTTTGTTGGTATAAAGCTTGTAAATTAATATAAACTCATCTTGTATAAGGTGTAGTAACACCCACCCTGACCGTTAACTATTTACCGCAGTTTTTGTCAAAACTTGGATTGCAGGCGTAGAAATTTTTAGAGTTTAATCTATCGGTGGTGCGGCGGAGCGCTTCACCGAAGCGTTGGTAGTGCACGATTTCTCGCTGACGTAAAAATCTCAGTGGGTCCAAAATGTCGGGGTCGTCGATAAGGCGTAAAAGGTTATCGTAGGTAACCCTTGCCTTTTGCTCGGCGGCGAGGTCTTCGTGAAGGTCGGCTAGGATGTCGCCCTTTGCCTGAATATACTCTGCACGCCAGGGAAGTGCTGACGCCGCAATAGGATAAACCGCTGAGGTGTGGTCCACAAAATATTTATCAAAGCCCGATTCCTTTATCTGTTCTAAGGTAAGATTTTTTGTTAGCTGATAAACCATAGCGCTTACCATTTCCATATGGGCGAGTTCTTCGGTGCCGATATCGGTTAAGATAGCCTTAACGTCGTCGTATGGCATACTGTAGCGCTGTGTGAGGTAG
>JAZLAD010000087.1:0-3961 GCA_045613005.1 Acutalibacteraceae bacterium
TTCAAAGGTTACGTCACCTTTATAATTTATTTCGCCGAGAGCCTTTAAAATTGGCTCAAAATCTATCTTTTGTGTAAAGGGAAGGGTGTGTGAGTCGCTCTTTAAATCGGTATCGTGAATGTGAAGCGCTAAAAGACGCTTATTACCCATTTTCCTTATAAATTCCGGTATATCGGCATTCATAAGAGATGCATGTCCTATGTCAAGACAGCCTACAAGATAATCGCTATTTACAGCGTCTATAAGCTCACAAAACTCCCACGCTCTTGAGCATACCGAATCGGTAGGTACCTTGGTTGGCAGATTTAATTGCCACATATTTTCGGTGGCAATCTTAATTCCAAACTTCTCAGCATAAGGGATAAGATTTTTATAAAACTGGACATTAAGTTTAAAAAGCTCTCTTTGATTTTCAGCGTAATTTAAGTGCTGCATAGGGTGAACCACTATTATCTTAGCACCGAGAATTGATGCTACCTCCATAGAGCGAACAATCAAATCAAATATTTCTTTATTTTTTGATTCGTCCTCATCGCTTGACGGATACGGCGCGTGTGCCTGATTGCAGGAAAGTCCTAAAGTATCAGCATAAGCCTTAAAATCCAAAGCGTTTTCTCTATAATTTTCTGAAGCTAAAAACTCAGCGCTGTCGCTAACGTTTGCGTAAAGCTTTAAATCATAGGTATTAAATCCTGCTTCCTTTAAAACCTTAATAGCGTTTTTATATCCTAAACGGGTGTCAAGTACCCAAGTGGTGGTTGAAACGTTCAAAAAATTCACATCTTTCATAAAAAAGTAACCTATCTATAATAATACCGCCTATCCCTTTTTTTGTCAAGGATAGGCGGTAAAAGTTTTAATTACTTAATTTAGCGGAAAACGTTTGAAAAAGTTAGCCTTATAAAGCAGTATAAACGCGCCAAAGGTCAGGATAAATTCGGGCACCATATACAAACCGTTGTAGGCTAGTGAATATATGGGTGATACTAAACCGAATTCGTTAGGCCAGAGAGCATCCCATACAACCCAACCTGTTATAAAGTGGCATAAAAAGCGCAGAGTAAAGGTCAGCGCCATACCGACAACGGTAGCGCTAATAATACCTTTAAATCGGTTTTTGAAAATACCCGTAAAGCCGAGCACTCCGTATGCTATAATATAATCTAAGAAAACAATTGCGAGTGCTACGGGCAGAGAATTAGCGTAAGATAGGTTGTCAAGGCCTAAAAGCAACTGGATACCGCCGTGTAAGAAAGACACGGCAAGTCCCCAACCGAGATTATAACGCATCGCAACAATTACAATAGGCAGCATACTAACGATAGTTACACCGCCTCCTAAGGGCATATCAATCTTTATAAGACTGAGCACTGTGGCCAGCGCTAACATAAGAGCGCCAAAAACTAATTTTTTTACCTTCATTTTTACTTCCTTTCTCGGAAATCAAGAGACCGCCCAACGATGTGAATATAAAAAAACACCATAGGCGGTAACCTACGGCATTAGATAAAATCTATATTGTCGTTTCCTACGGCGGCATTATCCGCATCAGGTTACCGGTCAAAGCATAGCTGTAAAACAGCAACTTCCTCTCAGCCTGAATTCATCAAGCTCCCGAACTATTATTTTTTGAAATTTAAGCGCCAAACTTCGAGAGTTATTATAAATCTTTTGGCGTAATTTGTCAATAGTAAACTTTCATTTTCGTTGACACTTGTTTTAAATTGTGGTATCATATTTAGTTAGAGGGGGGATTTATTTGCGTCTTGAATTTTTATCCACAAGTACAACTGATACTGAGCAAATAGCCGAAAAATTTGCCGACAGATTGTCGGGCGGCGAGGTAATAGCTTTTTGCGGCGGTCTCGGTATGGGCAAAACCTGTTTTACAAGAGGTTTGGCTCGTGGACTTGAATTTACAGGCGAAACTAATTCTCCAACCTTTGCTATTGTTAATGAATACCGTGGTGGAAGATTGCCGCTTTTTCACTTTGATATGTATAGAATTTCCTCCTGGGAGGATTTATATTCCTGCGGATATTTCGACTTTTTAGACGAGGGCGGCGTTATCGCGGTAGAGTGGAGTGAAAATATAGCTTCGGCGCTGCCTGACAACGTAATCAACGTTTCAATAGAAAAGGGCGAAAACGAAAACGAGCGAAAAATTACTATTACAAGAGGTGAGGCAGAGTGAGGATTTTAAGTGTTGAATGTTCGGCAACTATGTGCTCTGCAGCCGTAATTGATAATGGTAAAATAATAACCTCTAGCTTTTCAAACGTGAAGCTCACACACTCGCAAACCCTTATGCCGCTGATAGTATCTATGCTTCAAAATGCAAAGCTTACTTTAGATGATATAGAGGGCTTTGCTATTGCCGCAGGTCCTGGGTCGTTTACAGGCGTCAGAATTGGTATCAGCGCTGTAAAAGGCTTAGCACAGGCTAAAAAAATTCCCTGTGTCGCTGTTTCAACACTACGTGCTATGCCTGAGATGTATAAGGGCAGAAACTGTATAGTTTGTCCTGTTATGGATGCTAGGTGCAATCAGTTTTATAACGCGCTTTTTGAAGTTGACGGGGAAAATATTATAAGACTTACAGAGGATAGAGCTGTTTTGGGCTCTGATTTAGCGGATGAATTAAAAAAATTATCCGAAAAAAGCGAAAAAGAAATAATAATTGCAGGTGACGGCGCTGATTTATTCTTTAAATTTGTAAGCGATGTTAAGGGAGTAAAACTAGCGTTGGAACCTAATAAATATCAAAACGCCTCGTGCGTTGCCTTGGCGGCAGAGGAAAAATTTTCAAAGGCCGAAACGGTATCGGCAGATAAGCTGCTACCTATTTATCTTCGTCTTCCGCAGGCAGAGCGTGAGCTTAAAGAAAAAAATAAAACTAAAGATATAGGAGTGTAAAGTTTATGAAAATTGCAATCGGATGTGACCACGGCGGTCTTGAGCACAAGAACGCAATAGTAGAGCATTTGACAAAAAGAGGTTTCGAAGTTACCGATTTTGGTATCTACGAAAACGTATCGGTTGATTATCCCGATATTGCCGTTAAGGTAACCGCTGCAGTAGTTTCCAAGGAATGTGACAGAGGTATTCTCGTTTGCGGAACAGGTATCGGAATGTCAATGGCAGCTAACAAGGTAAAGGGTATAAGAGCCGCAGTTGCCAGTGACCATTTCTCTGTTAAGTATACAAGACTTCATAACGATGCTAATATTCTTTGTCTCGGCGGCAGAGTAATCGGTATTGGCACTGCACTAGAACTTGCCGACCTTTACGTTGATACCGAGTTTGAGGGCGGTCGCCATCAGAATAGAATTGATAAAATCACAGCGATAGAAAATAATTGAAAATTTAAGGGGACGAAAAAGATGAAAGATAATGTTTTTATTATGGATCATCCACTTATCCAGCACAAGCTTACCATTTTAAGAGATGAAAGAACAGGTTCAAAGCAGTTCAGAGAGCTGGTTAGCGAAATAGCTATGCTTATGTGCTATGAATCAACAAGAGATTTGCCGCTTAAGGAGGTTGAAACCAAAACACCTCTGACAGTTGCAAAAACCAAGGTTTTAAAGGGTAGAAAGATGGCGTTTGTGCCCATTCTCCGCGCAGGTCTCGGCATGGTAGACGGTGTTCTGAGCCTTATCCCTGCCGCAAAGGTAGGTCATATCGGTATGTACCGTGACCCCGAAACGCACAAACCTGTTGATTATTATTGCAAATTACCCGCAGACCTTAACGAGCGTGACGTTTTCGTGCTAGACCCAATGCTTGCTACAGGCGGGAGTGCTATTGATGCCGTTACAAGAATTAAGGAATTCAGTCCCAAAAGAATTAAGTTTATGTGCATAATCGCAGCACCTGAGGGTGTTGAGGCCTTCACAAAGGCTCATCCCGACGTTCCCGTTTACTGTGCAGGTCTTGATGAAAGACTTAATGACCATTG
>JAZLAD010000088.1:0-3043 GCA_045613005.1 Acutalibacteraceae bacterium
GTGTTAAGGTGGAATATAAAGTGAAGCAAATTTTCGCAGGAAAGGTATACGAACTAATACCGCAAAGTCAAGGAATAGTTTTCCCCTATCGCAGAGGCGGTGACGACCAAAACGCTCTTGTTTGCCTCAAAATGCTCTCAACCGATGACGGTGTAATGAGTGACGTCGCAAAAAACATATATTTTATTTCAAAGTTCGGCACCAACTACCGTGCCTCAATTGAGCTTTGCAGTAACTACGTGTTATCACACGCACTAGTGCTTCCATCCGGCAGAGTTTTCTTATCCAGTGATAACGGTAATTCGTATCTTATAGACGGTGACGGTCTACCCGTTTGGAGCGGCGATTTTAAATACAAGGGTGAAATTCCTTCCGATATTGCAATATATAAAAACTGCCTTTGGGCTTGTTATAAATCGGCGGGTGTTATGGTGCGCTTTAACCTTAATACCATGCGTGAGGAATTGCGAATCGGCGGTAAAAACACTCCGTTTAGTAAGCCCTGTCATATCTTTATCGAGGGTAACTTTGCGTTTGTGAGCAATGCAGGCTCTAATAAGCTGTTAAGGGTTAATTTAAGCTCGTACACGGTTGATGATTACAAGGAGTTTTCAGAGCCTGTTTATTCCTACGTTAAGGTCAAAAACTATCAGTTCGTTTTACTTGAATCGGGAATTTATATGCTCTAAAGGAGATTTTCTAATGCTTGAAAAAACACTTATTTTAAACAGCTTTGACGAGGTTAAAAGGTTTGTTGACCTTGCTGGCAGTAAGGAATATGATATTGAGCTTATGTCGGGCAAGTATATTGTTAACGCTAAGTCTATAATGGGCGTTTTCAGTCTTGACCTTACAAAGCCTGTCGTTATGGTGGCTCACTGTGAGGACGTTACAGAACTATCAAGTCAAGTCGAGCCGTTTGCCTACATCCCAAAAACTAAAAATTAAGGAATATTAAAATGGACTTTATTTCTCTACGCAGAAAATTAATAGAAAAAGACTTCGGCGGTATGAACGACCGTCAGTTTGAAGCGGTAACCACCGTGAACGGTCCGCTTTTGGTATTAGCAGGTGCGGGAAGCGGTAAAACAACCGTGCTTGTAAACAGAATAGCCAACCTTGTAAAATACGGTGATGCTTATTTATCTGACCAAATACCGTTTTACAGAGATTCGGATATACAAGAGGCTAACAATTATTTAGAGGGTGTCACAAGTACCCTCTTTTCAAGTGCATTCTCAGTAAACGCGCCAAAGCCTTGGGAAATTTTAGCCATAACCTTTACCAACAAGGCGGGAGGTGAGCTTAAAAGCCGTATTTGTGCAAAGCTTGGAGACGAGGCAGGCGGTATTTGGGCAGGTACGTTCCACTCGGTTTGCGGTAAAATTCTGCGCGTTAACGCCGAATATGCAGGTTACACCCCTCACTTCACAATTTATGATACCGACGATCAAAAGCGTGTTATGAAGGAAATTATGAAAGCACAAGGGGTAGACGAAAAGATGTTCCCTGTAAGAAGTGTGCTCTCTGCAATCTCAAACGCTAAGGACTCGCTTATCTCCCCTGAGGAATTTGAAAATTCAGCCGGTAGTGATTACCGTTTGCAAAAAATTGCAGTGCTGTATAAAGAGTATCAAAAAGCACTCAAAAATGCCGATGCTATGGATTTTGACGATATGATAACCAAAACGGTTGAAATGTTTAAGAAAAATCCGGAAATTTTAGAATACTATCAAAACAAGTTCAAATACATAATGGTAGACGAATATCAGGACACCAACCACGCACAGTATCTGCTTGTAAATCTTTTATCAAGGGCGCACAAAAATCTTTGTGTTGTGGGTGACGACGACCAGAGTATCTACCGCTTCCGCGGTGCTACCATTGAAAATATACTGAATTTTGAGGACGATTACGACTGTGCTAAAACCATTCGTCTTGAACAAAATTACCGTTCACACGGCAACATATTAAACGCCGCTAACTGCATTATCAGCAACAATAAGGGCAGAAAGGGTAAAAACCTCTGGACCGACAAGGGCGACGGTGACCTTATAAACGTGCATACCGCGACCGATGAACGCGAGGAGGCTCGTTTTGTTGCCGATAAGATACTTGAAAACGTAAGAAAAGGCGGCAAATTTTCTCAAAACGCCGTACTTTACAGAATGAATGCACAGTCGGCGGCAGTCGAAAACGTGTTTGCACGAAGCGGCATTTCCTACACCGTAATCGGCGGTCACCGCTTCTATGACCGCAAGGAAATTAAGGACGTTTTAGCATATCTTTGCGTTATCAACAATACCGCAGACAATTTAAGACTCAAAAGAATTATTAACGAGCCTAAAAGAGGTATAGGCGACACTACTGTAAACAATGCCTTGGCTATAGCAGAAGGTCTTGGAATTTCTCTGTTTGAGGTATTTAAAAACGCAGAGGATTATCCTACAATTTCCCGTGCCGCACAAAAGCTTAAGGAATTTTGCGATATGATAGACTCTCTGAGAGAAATTGCAGAAAATGAATCGCTTAGCGCTCTGCTCGAAAACATGCTTGATAAAAGCGGTTATATGGATTCGCTAATCGTTGATACCTCGCCCGACTCTATCGACCGTAAGGCAAACGTTGAAGAGTTTGCTTCAACCGTTAAAGCTTACGAGGACGAAAACGAACAGCCCTCACTTTCAGGATTCTTAGAAGAAATAGCGCTTGTAACCGACATTGATGCACTTAATTCCTCTGAGGACCGTACCGTTATGATGACCATTCATTCGGCTAAGGGTCTTGAGTTTGACAACGTCTTTTTAGTGGGTCTTGAGGAGGGTATTTTCCCCGGTATGCAGTCAATCTACGGCGGCGAAGCAGAAATAGAAGAAGAAAGACGTCTGGCTTACGTTGCAGTGACAAGAGCAAAGCAAAAGCTTACCATTACAACCACCTCTTCGCGTATGCTCTACGGCTCTACAACAAGAAATGCGCCGTCACGCTTCCTAAACGAAATACCGATTAAATACCGAAACGATACTTCCGATACAAGAGGCGG
>JAZLAD010000089.1:0-3005 GCA_045613005.1 Acutalibacteraceae bacterium
TCGTTTTGAATATGAAGAAACCGAGGACCAACTGCGCTGTGTAAACGAAATCAAGCGCGATATGGAAAGAGACGTACCTATGGACCGTCTGCTTTGCGGTGACGTAGGCTTCGGCAAAACCGAGGTGGCACTCAGAGCCGCGTTTAAATGTATTGCAGAGGGCAAGCAGTGTGCTTTGTTAGTTCCAACCACCATACTTGCTATGCAGCATTTTACAACCATCACCCGTCGTTTTGGCGACCTTCCTGTTACGGTAAAACTTTTAAATCGTTTTGTACCTAAAAAGGAACAGGAAAAAACTGTAGCAGGACTTAAAAGCGGTAGGGTAGATATGGTTGTCGGTACACACCGCTTAATTTCCAGTGACGTTAAATTTAAAAATATAGGTCTTGTTATTATAGACGAGGAACAGCGCTTTGGCGTGGCTCAAAAGGAGCGATTAAAAGAATTGTATCCTTTTGTTGATATATTAACTCTATCAGCAACGCCAATCCCAAGAACGCTTAATATGGCAATGTCGGGACTCAGAGATATGTCAACCATTGACGAAGCACCGGGTGACAGATATCCCGTTCAGTCTTACGTATTAGAGCAAAACACGGGTGTGCTCATAGACGCTATAAACAGGGAAATAAGACGTGGCGGTCAGGTTTATTATCTTCACAACAGGGTTGAAAGCATAGTTTCCTGTGCGGCAAAGCTAAAAAATATGTTGCCCGAGGCTCGAATAGGTGTAGCACACGGAAAAATGAGCGAGGATGAGCTGTCAGAGGTTTGGCAAAAGCTTATCGATTACGAGCTTGACGTACTTGTGTGTACAACCATAATTGAAACGGGTGTAGACGTTCCAAACGCTAATACGCTTATTATCGAAAATGCCGATAGAATGGGACTGTCTCAACTTCATCAGCTTAGAGGTAGGGTAGGACGCTCTTCAAGACGAGCTTACGCATATTTTTGCTTTAACGGAAATAAATCCTTGTCTGAGGTAGCACAAAAGCGTCTTGAGGCAATAAGAGAGTTTACCGAATTTGGCTCAGGCTTCAAAATTGCTATGCGTGACCTTGAAATTAGGGGAGCAGGAAGTATTTTAGGCGGTGAGCAGCACGGTAATATGGAAGCGGTAGGATATGATATGTATTTAAAACTCCTATCAGAAGCTGTAAACGAAGAAAACGGTATTGAAACAAAGCCACAAATAGAATGTACGGTTGACCTTAACGTTTCAGCACATATTCCCGAAAATTATATTTCCTCGTTGCCTGCAAGACTCGGAATTTATAAGCGTATAGCCGATATAGCAGACGAACAGGATGCCGAGGACGTTGTCGACGAGCTTTGTGACCGTTTTGGAGAACCGCCTAAAGCGGTTATGGGTCTTATAAACGTAGCGCTATTAAGAAATAAAGCGGCGGCAGCAGGTATATTTGAAATTAACCAAACCGCAAACGCTGCTATATTTAAAACCGATAAACTTCGTGAGGAAACAGGCCAAAAATTAGCAGATGCATTCGGTAACCGTTTTACAGTATCACCTACAGGTAATACTGCTTATGTGGTAAAATTCGATAAAAATGAGTCTATAAACGACCTTTTGACAAAACTTTCTAAAGTATTATAAATTTTTGTAGACATTTTGAGGTTTATAGTATATAATTATTTAAATGCTTATAATTTTGTGCTAAGGCACAGATGGAGGAAATACAAATGAAGTTATTAAAGAAAATTGCTGCTCTTTTAAGCACCGTGGCTATTCTCTTAACCTTTGTAGGTTGTCACAAGAAGGATGAAATAGCAGTAACTGTAAACGATGTTGAATTCACATCTGCTTATTATATGTGTGCTTTTATTGATGCTGACTCACAGGCTCAGCAAAAGGTGAAGGAAATGGCAGAGGAAGACGACAGCATAGATACCTCAAAAGAGGGCTATTACTATTCACAGAAAATTGATGGTAAAAAGTATCAGGAATGGGTAAAGGATACTGCTGTTGAGTCGCTTAAAAAGATAGCTGCTTATAAAATTAAGTGTACTGAAAACAAGGTAACAATCAGCGATTCTAACAAAGCAAACGTAGAACAGTACGCTGCTTATTATTGGAGCTATTACGGATACAGCTCATTATACGAGCCAAACGGTGTTAGCTTTAATACTTACAAAGAATTTATGCTGGACTCTTATTATACTCAGGAATATTTCGAGTTCCTTTACGGCAAAGAGGGTAAAAATCCTGTAACTGAAGACGAGATAAAGAACTTCCTTTCTGAAAACTATCTTATCGCTAACATTCTTTACGTTGATTTAAGCACTCTAAAGGGCGAGGCTAAAACCGAAAAGATTGAGGCTGTGAACGGCTATGCTGAGGATATCAAGGCAGGCAAAATAACGTTTGAGGATGCTTACTATACAGAAAATCCAACAGAGAAGCCTAAAGAGGAAGAAACTACTGACGATAAAAAGGAAGATACCTCTGACGATAAGAAAGAAGAAACTTCAAGTAATGACCAGCAGGATACTTCTGATGATAAGAAGGAAGACGAAACCAAAGAGCCTCTTGATAAATGGGCAACCGTTATGGGTAGCAAAAATACTCAGGAAACCTATCAGGATGAGTATTATGACAGAGTAAAGAAGATGACTGTAGGCGAGGTCGTAGTTGTTAAAGAGGACGACGAATCCGCTATTGCGCTTTTAATTAAGGGTGATATTATGGCAGACCCATACTATCTCGACGCTTATGATATGACAGTTCGTCACGATATTAAGGACGAGGATTATGAAAAGGATATGGAAGACTTTGCTAAGACCTTAAAAGCAGAGGTTAACGATTATGCTGTTGACAGATTTAAGGCTAAGAAAATTGTATATCCTAGCTACTCATATTAATTAAAAGTAAAAAAAGCAAATATATTTAAAATTTAACTTGACAATGCGGCTTGAATATACTATAATAATCAAGTCGCAAAAATGCTGATATAGCTCAGGCGGTAGAGCGCATCCTTGGT
>JAZLAD010000090.1:0-8001 GCA_045613005.1 Acutalibacteraceae bacterium
AAGATTCATAAGAATAAATCTTGCAGCATTCCAAAGCTTGTTAGCAAAGTTTCGGCTTGACTCAACACGCTCAGGAATATATCTCATATCGTTACCGGGACTGTTACCTGTAGCAAGTGAAAATCTGAGTGCATCGGCACCAAATTCGTCTATTACTTCGAGTGGGTCAACGCCGTTGCCTAAGGATTTTGACATCTTTCTGCCCTGTGAATCACGAACAAGACCGTGAATCAAAACGGTATCGAAAGGTACTTGTCCTGTCTGCTCAATTCCTGAGAACATCATACGCATTACCCAGAAAGGAATAATATCATAGCCTGTAACTAAGGTGTTTGTAGGATAATAGTGCTTAAAGTCCTCTGTTTCCTCGGGCCAACCGAGTGTTGAGAAAGGCCAAAGAGCAGATGAGAACCAAGTATCGAGTGTATCGGGGTCTTGGGTAATATTAGCGCTACCGCAGTGTGCACACTTTGTAGCATCGTTTTTTGAAACTGTAATCTCACCGCAATCCGCACAGTACCAAGCGGGAATTCTGTGACCCCACCAAAGCTGACGGGAAATACACCAGTCTCTTATATTTTCAAGCCAATGGAAATAAACCTTTTCAAAGCGCTGTGGAACGAATTTTGTTTCCTCGTCCTTTACAGCCTTGATAGCGGGTTCTGCTAACGGCTTCATCTTTACAAACCACTGCTTTGAAACTCTGGGTTCTACAGTTGTACCGCAACGGTAACAGGTACCAACGTTGTGGGTGTAATCCTCAATCTTTACGAGTGCACCCTCTGCCTCTAAATCGGCAACGATTGCCTTTCTTGCCTCGTATCTATCCATACCAGCGTATTTCGGATAATCGGCGGTGATTTTAGCATCATCGGTCATTACGTTTATAACAGGAAGATTATGACGAAGGCCTACTTCAAAGTCGTTAGGGTCGTGCGCAGGGGTAATTTTAACTACGCCTGTACCAAAATCAGCCTCAACGTAATCGTCAGCCACAACAGGAATTTCGCGGTGAACAAGTGGTAAAATAAGGGTTTTACCTATAACGTCCTTATATCTTTCGTCGTTTGGATTTACTGCAACTGCAGTATCGCCCAAGAGTGTTTCAGGACGGGTGGTTGCAAGTTCTAAATAGCCGCTGCCATCCTTGAAAGGATATCTAAGGTGCCAGAAATGACCTGCCTGTTCCTCATACTCAACCTCGGCATCGGAAATAGAGGTTAAGCAGTGAGGACACCAGTTGATAATTCTCTCGCCTCTATAGATTAAGCCCTTTTCATAAAGCTTTACAAATACCTCTTTTACAGCTTCGCTACAGCCCTCATCTAAGGTAAAGCGTTCTCTTTCCCAGTCGCAAGAAGAACCGAGCTTTTTGAGCTGTTCTATAATTCTTCCGCCGTACTGCTTTTTCCAAGCCCAAGCGCGCTCTAGGAAGCCTTCTCTGCCGATGTCTTCCTTGGTTATGCCCTCTTTGCGCATAGCCTCAACAATTTTAGCCTCGGTAGCTATTGAGGCATGGTCGGTACCTGGAAGCCACAAAGTATCAAAGCCCTGCATACGCTTAAAACGGATAAGAATATCCTGAAGCGTATTGTCGAGCGCGTGACCCATATGAAGCTGACCTGTAATATTTGGTGGCGGAATAACTATGGTGTAGGTTTCCTTATCCTTTTCACATTTTGCGTGGAAATACCTACCGTCGAGCCACATTTTATAAATGCGGTCCTCAACTTCCTTGGGGTCATACTGTTTAGCAAGTTCCTTGTTCATTAAAATCCCTCCGGATTAACATTTATTTACAGAATATTTTTAAAAATTTTGCAGATTATAATTACTGTCAGCCCAAGAAAAAAGCGTTTGCAATTCGGGCGGACAGCCGCCCGAACACTTGGATTTTCGAGTTTTCAGGCGGTTTTTTATTTGCTTAAATATCAAGCGCACCCTGTTTTGCGCTAGCCTGTTTTAAACTTCCAGCGGCAGGAAGATTTTTGGTGCGGTAGCGATGTTCACTGTCAAGAGTACCCTTTACATATTTTTCGGCGGTGAATATGCGCTGTCCTTTTTTCTGGGTCATAACCGCTATACCGCTGTTGTTCTTGGTAGTTTTTAGCGGAATAGAAGCGGTATTTACAATTAACATTCTGCCGTTTGTGGATTTAAGCAGTATATCACAGTCCTCAGTGAAACTGAATGCGGTGTGAAGTGTGAATTTTTCACAGTAAGCAGAGATTAATTTCTTGCGGTTTGTTTTGGTAGCATACGAGGATAGAGGTACCTTTGAAATTCTGCCGTTGTCAAAAACAAACAGCACAAAGCCTTTGTAGTCCTTGGTTTCTACCATATAAACCGAGTTTTCGCCCTCGTCATACTCCAGCTTACTTGCGATAAAGTCACCGAGCACACTAGCCTTACCGTCGGCAAAATCGGTGGCCTTACTCTTATAAACCTGAGCCTTGTTTGTAAAGAATAACAGGTCGGCGGCGTTGGTAGATTCTATTATCTGGGTGATGCAGTCGCCCTCTTTAAGCTTTTGCTCTCCGCTCATTCTAAGCGACTGAGGGGTTATCTTCTTAAAGTAACCGTCCTTTGTAAAGAAGAAGGTTACAGGCGAATCGTCTACTACCTCTTCGATTGCTTCGTCGCTTATATCCTCGGACGAAACTATCTTTGTGAGACGGTCCTTTCCGTATTTCTTAATAACGTTTTGGAGCTCAGATACTATTATCTTTAAAATTCTCGAGCGGGATTTTAAAATATCCTGTAGCTCGGCAATCTCTTTTTCGAGGTCTTCAATATCCTCTAAGCGCCTTAGAATATATTCGCGGTTTAAATGACGAAGCTTGATTTCAGCTACGTATTCAGCCTGAATTTCATCAATACCAAAGCCTATCATAAGGTTTGGTACTACCTCTTTTTCCTCAGCAGTTTCTCTTACTATCTTAATTGCCTTGTCGATATCGAGAAGAATTTTTTGCATACCCTTTAAAAGGTGTAGGCTTTTCTCGCATTTTCTAAGCTTGAAATAAACTCTGCGTTTTACACATTCTTCTCTGAAGGCTACCCATTCGGAAATTATTTCCTTTACGCCGAGCACCTGAGGAGAGCCTGCAATTAAAACGTTGAAGTTGCAGGAAAAATTATCCTGAAGCGGCGTGGTTTTGAAAAGCTTTTTCATAAGCTTGTCAGGGTCGATACCGCGCTTTAGGTCTATTGTGATTTTAAGACCGTCAAGGTCGGTTTCGTCACGGATATCGTTAATTTCGGTAATCTTTTTAAGCTTTACAAGCTCTAATACCTTTTCAATTATCTGCTCACTTGTGGTTGTGGGCGGAATTTCGGTGATATCTATGCAGTTTTGCGATTTATCGTAGGTGTAAACACCTCTGATTTTAAAACTGCCTCTGCCCGTTTCGTATATCTTTTCGGTTTCGGCCCTGTTATATAAAAGCTCGCCGCCTATTGGAAAATCGGGTGCTAGGAGTGTGTCTGCTACGTTGATATCGTTATCCTTAATATAGGCTATTGTGGTTTCGCAAACCTCTTTTAAATTAAAGGAACAAATCGAACTTGCCATACCTGCGGCAATACCCATATTTGAGTTTACAAGTATCGTAGGAAAGGTTACAGGGAAAAGCACCGGTTCCTTCATTGTAGCGTCATAGTTATCTACAAAGTCAACCGTGTCCTTATCGATATCGGCGAAAAGTTCGGCTGAAATAGGGGCTAGTTTTGCTTCTGTATAACGCGAAGCAGCGCACTGCATATCTCGTGAATATGCCTTACCGAACGAACCCTTTGAAGCAACAAACGGGTGTAAAAGTGCGGCGTTACCTTCAGACAAACGCACCATCGTTTCGTAAATAGCGGCATCTCCGTGAGGGTTTAATTGCATTGTTCTACCCACGATGTTTGCCGATTTAATGGTAGAGCCGTTTAAAAGCCCCATATTATACATTGTATAAAGCAGTTTTCTGTGTGACGGCTTAAAACCGTCAATCTCAGGGATAGCACGTGAAACTATTATGCTCATAGCATATGGCATAAAGTTTGTGCGAAGAGTTTCGGTTACAGGACTATCGACTATAGAACCCGCGCCCGCTATATAAGCATTAGCGTTATTCTTGCGCTTTTTTGCTTTTTCTTCTGTCTTTTTTCTCGGAGCCAAGAAAATTCTCCTTTACTAATTAAGATATATCTGCGTCCTCTAAATACAAATATCCGTTTTCTGAAATGTAATCCTTTCTGCCTTGGAGGTTGTCACCAAGGAGTAGGTCAAACATATCACTAGTCTTTTGTGCATCTTCGGGAAGCACCTTTATAAGACGGCGCGTTTCGGGATTCATAGTAGTTAAATTCATCATATCAGGTTGGTTTTCACCAAGTCCCTTAGAACGCTGCAGCGTATACTTTTCGTCACCTATTTTATCAAGTATCTCACGCTTTTCGTTTTCGTCATAGGCGAAATATGTCATAGATTTGGTATTAATTTCATAAAGCGGAGTCTCTGCGATAAACACCCTGCCCTCGTTTATAAGGGTTGGCATAAGACGATAAATCATTGTAAGAATTAGCGTTCTGATATGGAAACCGACAACGTCGGCATCGGTACAGATTATTATCTTATTCCAACGTAGGTTTGAAATATCAAAGTTTGACAAATTCTTATTAGCTTTTGATTTAACCTCGACGCCGCAACCGAGAACCTTAAGCAAATCGGTTATGATATCACTTTTAAAAATCTTATCGTATTCAGCCTTTAAGCAGTTAAGTATCTTACCGCGAACAGGCATTATAGCCTGAAAAGCGGCGTCACGGGCTAGTTTACAAGAACCTAGTGCCGAATCACCCTCAACTATATAAAGCTCACGCTCGTTTACGTCTTTACTGCGACAGTCAACGAATTTTTGAACCCTGTCCATCATTGAATTGCCTGTAGCAAGGGTCTTTTTAAGGTTTATTCTTTCCTTTTCGCTTCTCTCTCGGCTACGCTTATTTATAAGCACCTGCTCGGCAATTTTTTCTGCCTCCGCCTTATTTTCTATAAAATAGATTTCAAGCTGATGGCGGAAAAACTCGGTCATCGCATCGCCTATAAATTTGTTGGTTATGCTCTTTTTGGTCTGGTTTTCATACGATACCAAGCCGCCAGGTGAAAAGGAGGATACAACAAGCACCAAGCACTCCTCTATATCGGAAAAGGTTATTCGGCTTTCACCGCTTTTGTATTTATTGTTTTGCTTCAAATAAGCATCAATCTGATAAACAAAAGCATTTCTCACCGCACGCTCGGGCGCACCGCCGTATTCAAGCCAACTCGAATTGTGGTAGTATTCCTTCAAGGTATGAAGATTAGAAAATGTAAGAGCCGCGTTTATCTGCACCTTATATTCGGGCTTATCGTCTCGGTCACGACCTTTGCGCTCAGCCGACCAAAACTGCACCGAGGTAAGCTTTTCTTCGCCCACCTTTTCGTTAACGTAGTCTGTAATACCGTTTTCGTAAATTATGTCCTTGGTTATAAATCTGGCGCCCTGCTGCTCACGGAATTCGAACAAAAGTCCGCCGTTTACTATAGCTTGTCTTTTAAGTATATCTAAAAAATACTCGCTCGAAATATTTATATCGGTAAAGACTTCAATATCGGGCTTCCAACGAATTTTAGTACCTGTTTCGCGGCCTGAATATTCCTCACGCTTTAAGCCGCCTTTATTAAAGCCCTTTTCAAAATGAAGATTGTATTTAAAGCCGTCACGCTTAACCTCAACGTCCATCCATTCGGCAGCATACTGTGTAGCACAAAGACCTAAGCCGTTAAGACCGATTGAAGTGCTGTAATTAGAGCCCTCGTCGGTACCGTATTTACCGCCCGCATACATTTCGCAAAAAACCATTTCCCAGTTTTCGCAATCGTATTTGGAGTTATAGTCAACAGGGCAGCCGCGACCGAAGTCCTGCACCTCTATAGAGCCGTCGCTGTAACGGGTTATGATAATCTTTTTGCCGTAACCCTCACGGGCTTCGTCAATAGAGTTTGATATTATTTCAAAAGCCGAGTGCTGACAACCGTCAATACCGTCCGACCCGAATATAACACCGGGGCGTTTTCTGACTCTGTCAGGGCCTTCAAGCTTACTTATACTTTCGTTACCGTACTCGGTATTTTTCTTAGCCACGTGTCATTCCCTTTCTTAACTTTAAAATGAACATTAAAATACAGAGTATATTATACACTATATATTGTGGTTTAGTCAAGAGTCTAAGTTCATATATTTGATTTTAATTTAACCGTTTTATTTTAAAAAAATTAGCATATTGGTATTGATTTTTTGAGAAATATTTTATATTATATAGTTACAAAGGTAAAAACTTCTTTTGAAAGGAAGAAAAATATGGAAAATTTAAAATTCGGTTGGGCTGAAGTCAGCATTACCCCTGATAAGAAGGCTTCTCTTGCAGGTCAATTTGCAGAGCGTATTTCGGAGTACGTTGAAAAGCCTATCACAGCTACAGCTATGGCTATAGAGTCAGACGGCCAGCAGGCTATTTTAGTTTCGGTTGATATCGTGTGTGTAGCCTACAATCTTGTTAAGGCTATCAGAGATGAAATTAGTGCTAAATCGCCCGAAATTGATCCTATGAAGGTTATCATTTCGGCAACACACCCACACACAGCTCCTTGCTATCCCAGACACAACAAGGTAGCACTTGCAAGCGGTAGGGCTACAAGCTTCAGAGCTTTAATTGAAAGCGAATTGCCACCTAATAAAAAGTATATCGAAAGTGCTGATATCAGCGGTAATAAAGATATAATCAGCGATGACGAAATGTTTGATTTACTGGTAGAACGAGTAGCCAAAGCCGCAGTTGAGGCTTGGAACAACAGAAAGCCTGGCGCATATTCAAACGCTTTCGGCCGTGCTGCTGTAGGTATGTGCCGCCGCGCTACATATTCTGACGGTTCTGCTCAAATGTGGGGCGATACTAACACTGCTGTTTTCGAGGCGCTTGAGGGCGGCAGTGACACAGGTATTGAGCTTTTATATATCTTTGATGAAAATAAAAAGGTTACAGGCGTTGTTGCTAACATAGCCTGTCCTGCTCAGTGCGTTCAGCACAGACTCTTCGTTTCCCCTGACTATTGGGGTGAAGTAAAGGTACTGCTTCGTGAATATTTCGGTGAGGATTTATACGTTTTAGCCCTTTGCTCTGCCGCAGGTGACCAGTGCCCTGTCGACCTTGTTCGTTGGGTTGAACCGGAAAGTGACCTTAACGACCCTAACTGCAAACGTAATAATCCTCCAAAGCGCAAGGCTGACCCCTCTATGTTTGACCTTGCAGGTATGAAAAAAGCGGGCAAGAGAGTAGCTAGAGAAATTATCGACGTTTACGAGGAAGGCTTAGACGAGGCTATCTCATCTGCTGAATTCAAGCACGAAACACATATAATGCCTCTTCCTCTTCGCCGCGTTACCTTAGCCGAGGTTAAAGAGGCTCGCAGAGAAATTCAGATGTATCTGCAAAACAAACCGGGTGACGTTGACTTTAACGACGCCGCAGCACTACAGGTGCATTTAGGAATTCTCCGTCGTGCCGAGCTTCAGGATTATATGAATATTATGGACACCGAGGTTCACATTATAAAGCTCGGCAACATAGCATTTGCTTCTAACCCGTTTGAGTTATTCCTTGACTACGGCAACCAGATAAGAGCTCGTTCAAAAGCAGAACAGACCTTCCTTATCCAACTTGCTTGTGATAATGCGGGTTACCTTCCAACCGAAAAGGCTGAAAAGGGCGGTCACTACAGCGCCTTCGTTTCAAGCGGAACGGTAGGTCACGTAGGCGGCGAACAATTAGTTAGACAAACACTCACAGAAATTAATAAGTTGTTCTAAACAACAATTTGCATAGCGGTCACGTTTTGTGGCCGCTATTTATTTTATATATTAATAATTAAAAATACTTATATTTAATATTGCCAAAACAGAATGAATATGTTAT
>JAZLAD010000091.1:0-4147 GCA_045613005.1 Acutalibacteraceae bacterium
AGAAGGCCGGCTAAACCACACAACGCACCGGATACAACCATCGTGCGGAGCACCACTTTATTAACGCTGATGCCGATATATTTGGCGGTGTTTTGGCTTTCACCCACCACCGAAATTTCGTAGCCCTGTTTGCTGTATTTAAGATAGATGTACAGCAGCACGGTCACCACGGCAACGATTACGATATTTAGCAGATATTTTACACCGAACAGCTGCGGCAAGCCGAACTCCGGCATAGAGGGCAACACGCCCGAACCGCTTTTTACGAAGGTTTTGAGAAACCACGCCACCGTTTGAATGGCGATATAGTTCATCATCAGCGTAAACAGCGTTTCGTTGGTACCCCATTTCACTTGGAACACCGCGGGAATCACAGCCCACAAGATACCTGCCAGCAAGGCGGCGGCCACCATTACGATGATGAGCAGGGGCTTCGGAAGCGTGCTGCCGAGGAACATCATTACGCAGGTGGTGGCCAGACCACCCACCAGAACCTGACCTTCGGCGCCGCAGTTCCAAAACTTCATTTTAAAAGCAGGAGTAAGTGCTAGAGACAATGCCAAAAGTATAGCAATTTCTTGCAGATACTTCCAAAGCATTGTGAAACGGCCTTCAAAAATTCTGCCAAATACACCCGTAAACATTATTTCGTATGTTGCGCCAAAACCTGTGCCGGTTACAATCATTGAAAGAAATCCTACAAGGAAAAAGGCAATTACAATCGTGGCAATACGGATAAGCCAGGCTTTGAGAGGTGGTAAATCATCACGTTTAACAACGTGAAAAAGCGGCTCACGGTGATTTTTTATAACCTTGTTATCAGCCATCTATATTTACCTCCCCTTGTTTTGATTTAGTCATATGAAGACCTATTTCTTCTTTTGTAGTATTTCTGCCGTCGAAGATACCTGCTACACTTCCCGAAGCTATTACCATTACCCTATCGCAAAGCTCAAGAAGAACGTCTAGGTCTTCGCCTACAAATATTACTGCAACACCGTCAGCTTTTTGCTCGTTTAACAGGTTGTAAATCATATAAGAGGAGTTAATATCAAGACCTCTTACGGGGTAAGCTGCCATTAGAACGGTAGGTGAAGCTGCAATTTCTCGACCAACCAACACCTTTTGAACGTTACCGCCGGAAAGACGGCGTACAGGTGTAGCAGCTGAAGGTGTAACGACCTCAAGATCTTTAATGATTTTATTGGCAAGGTCCTTAGGATTTTTACGTTTTAAAAAGAGCGAATGTCCCTTAGAGTAGCTTCTAAGCATCATATTATCAACAATATCCATATTGCCGACAAGGCCCATACCAAGTCTGTCCTCAGGAACAAAAGATAACCTAACACCCAGTTCTCTAATCTGCATAGGAGTTTTGTCTCGCAGATTTTCCTTCAAACCTGTTTTTGGGTCAATATAAGAGATTTCACCTGAAGATAAATGCTGTAATCCCGCAATTGCTTCAAGCAATTCTCTCTGACCACTACCCGCAATACCTGCAATACCAAGTATTTCACCACTCTTAGCGGTAAAAGAAACACCGTTAAGCACTGTAGCGCCGACATTATCCTGACAGCTAACGTTATTCACAATTAGTCTGTCTACCGTATCGTGAGGCTCGTCCCTCCTGATATTTAAATCAACCTTTTTACCTACCATCAACTCGGTAAGCTCTGCTTCACTGGTTTCTACGGTATTTACAGTGCCAACGTATTCTCCCTTACGCAATACTGACACTCTATCTGAAAGGGACAGCACCTCATGTAGCTTATGAGTAATTATGATAATACATTTACCGTCGTCGCGCATACGTCGTAAAATATTAAACAATTTCTCGGTTTCCTGAGGTGTTAGCACTGCCGTAGGCTCGTCAAGAATTAAAATATCGGCACCACGATATAACACCTTGATAATTTCAACAGTCTGCTTTTCAGAAACCGACATTGTGTAAATTTTCTTTTCAGGGTCAATATCAAAGCCGTATTGCTCGCTGATTTTCCCAATTTCCTCTACAGAATTTTTAAGATTATATTTTCCATCGTTAATTCCAAGAACTATATTTTCAGCAGCAGAAAATACATCAACAAGTTTAAAATGCTGATGTATCATACCAATTTTATAAGAGAAGGCATCTTTAGGCGAGGTGATCATTGCCTCGTTACCATCTATGAATATTTGTCCTTCGTCGGGAAAGTAAATACCCGATATCATATTCATAAGTGTTGTCTTTCCGCTTCCGTTTTCGCCTAAAATGGAAAGGATCTCACCACGGTATGCAGTAAGATTAACGTTTTTGTTAGCAACAACTTTTCCAAAAATCTTAGTAATATTTTTTAGTTCAATAGCAGGTTGTTTGTTCACGTTAAACCTCCGTTCGATAATTCTCAAGAAAGTGCTATTAAAAAAACAACATTTTCTTCAAAATTAGTCCGAGACGGGAGGAATTCCTCCCGTCTCAAAAATTTAATTTCTCTTATTAATATCAGCCGTAATTTCTGTCGAGAAGTGTGATACCATCGATTTCAATATCGAAGTAAGGAGCTGAACGGTGCTTAGACTCATAGAATACGCCGTTCTCGATAACCTCTGTATCCTTCTCAAACTTAGCATCGGTATCAACGTCAGCCTTGTAGGTTGTGAATTTTTCACCCTTTACAGTCCAGTTAGCGGTATCGAATACCTTGATTGAACCATCGAGTAACTTAGCTTTAACTTCAGCAAGCTTCTCAGCAGTACCAGCTGCAGCAGCCTTAGTGTTAATGTCTGTAAGAACTACAGAACCTGTATCAATTGTACCTGTCCAGTCGGTAGCGATAGCTTTGCCTTCGTCAACACAATTAATCATATACTTGAAGTATGGTGTCCAGTCAATTCTTGAAGAAACGATGAAGGTGTTAGGACAAGCAGCTACGGTAGAACCGTTATAGGAAACGTTAGGAACGCCTGCGGTTTCACAAGCGGTTGGTGCACCCATTGAGTCAGCGTGCTGGCTGATAAGAACGCAACCGCCAGCGATAAGAGCGTTAGCAGCTTCCTTTTCCTTCTGCTCGTCGTACCAAGAACCTGTGAACTTAACGTCCATAGTTACGGTTGGGCAAACAGACTTAGCGCCAAGATAGAAAGATGTGTAACCTGACATAACTTCAGCAAATGTGAATGCGCCAACGTAGCCCATCTTTGCCTTATCAGCAGTAATCTTACCAGCTGCGATCATTTCGTTGAGCTTAAGACCAGCAGCAACACCTGCTAAATAACGGCCTTCATATATAGAAGCGAATGCGTTGTGGAAGTTTGCAAGACCTGCGGTGTGAGCCTGAGTACCTGTAGCATGGCAGAACTGAACGTCAGGATACTTCTTAGCAGCATCAATAAGGAATGATTCGTGACCGAAAGAGTCAGCAAAAATGATGTCACAGCCATCAGACTCAATAAGTTCAACAGCAGCATCATAGCAATCCTTAGATTCAGGAATCTGTGTCTTCTGAACGTAGTTTACGCCTAACTCTTCACAAGCAGCCTTAGCGGCAACCATAAAGTTTTTGTCGTAGGTTGACTGTTCGTCGTGAAGGAAGATAAAACCAACGGTGAGCTTGTCATCTTCATTAGTCTTTTCTCCGCCACAGCCGGCAAATGCAAATAGCATTACCAACACTAAAAGAAGCGCGATTAACTTTTTCATTTTGAATTTCTCCTCTGTTTTTAAAATTTTATGTAAAATTTTTTACATCCTAAATTAAATATCGCGGAAAACAATTCTATCGGGTGACATATCGTCAATAACTGCGAGTGACTCAATACGAAAACCCTGTTCACGAAGTGAGTCGCCACCCTTTTGAAAGCCTTTTTCAATGGCACAGGTAGCACCTACTAGTTCGGCGCCCGATTGCTTTACAATATCAATTAGACCTTCTAGCGCCTTTCCGTTAGCAAGAAAATCATCGATAATTACTATTTTATCATCGGGTTTTAAATAATCCTTTGCAACAACAACGGTATAATCGGTGTTGTGCGTATAGGAATGAACAACAGTTGAATAAACCTCACCCGAAACGTTAGCCGATTTATTTTTCTTTGCAAAAACAACGGGAATGTGCATAACAGCACCCGCTGCCACCGCAACCGCAATACCGGAAGACTCAATTGTTAA
>JAZLAD010000092.1:0-24760 GCA_045613005.1 Acutalibacteraceae bacterium
TGGTTTAATCCTGATGCGAGTACAATAGCCGAGATGTATTATAGAGGAATAGCAGACCATTTTGGCTTTGATATTAACACACCCTGGAAGGATATACCGGAAGAGGCAAAACAGGTAGTGCTTTATGGCACGGGCGATCAAAAATTCAAGTTTGAGAGAACGGGTTATTTAGGCGTCGGAACAATGGAAAACACCTTTGAGGGTGTTATAAACAATATGGAACGCCGATATAAAACAACCTCGAGTGACTATTCAAGAGCAGAGCTTGAAAGCTATATGGTTGTAAGCGCGTGTCCCGAATGTAAGGGAGCAAGATTAAAGCCTGAATATTTAGCGGTTACGGTAGGCGATAAAAATATTAAGGAATTCTGTGATATGTCGGTTGCAGATGCACTACACTTTGTTGACGGATTAAAGCTTGACAGTAAAGAAACAATGATAGCAAAGCCGATTCTTAAAGAGGTAAAGGAGCGTCTTTCTTTCCTTGTGAGCGTAGGTCTTGATTATCTATGCCTTTCTCGTTCTTCGGGAACACTTTCAGGTGGTGAGAGTCAGCGTATACGTCTTGCAACACAGATAGGTTCGTCTCTTATGGGAGTGCTTTACATCCTTGACGAGCCGAGCATCGGTCTTCACCAAAGGGATAACGAGCGATTGCTTAAAACCTTAAAAAACCTAAGAGATTTAGGCAACACGCTTATTGTGGTTGAGCACGATGAGGATACAATTCGTGAGGCAGATTTTATCGTTGATATAGGACCGGGTGCAGGTATTCATGGCGGCGAGGTTGTATTTACAGGCACACCGAAAGAATTGGGCTCTTGCAAAAACTCAATTACTGCGGATTACCTTGTCGGCAGAAAGAAAATTCCTGTTCCACAAAAAAGAAGAGAGGGCAACGGCAATTTCCTTGTAGTCAAAGGTGCTAGTGAAAACAACCTTAAAAACGTTAACGTTAAAATTCCGCTTGGTAAATTTGTTTGCGTTACGGGTGTTTCAGGAAGCGGTAAATCTTCACTTGTAAATGATATACTCTACAAAGTACTCGCTAACAAGCTAAACCGCGCAAAGACAATACCAGGCAAATATAAATCTATCGAGGGCATAGAGTATCTCGATAAAGTTATAGATATTGACCAATCTCCAATAGGTAGAACGCCTCGAAGCAATCCCGCCACCTATACAGGTGTGTTTAACGATATAAGAGAGCTTTTTGCATCTACTAAGGATGCTAAGGCACACGGCTATAATGCGGGTAGGTTTTCCTTTAACGTTAAGGGCGGTCGCTGCGAGGCTTGTTCGGGCGACGGTATTATAAAGATTGAAATGCACTTTTTACCCGATATATACGTACCCTGTGAGGTGTGCGACGGAAAGCGTTATAACCGTGAAACCCTTAGTGTGAAATATAAGGGCAAGAGCATTAGCGACGTGCTTGAAATGACGGTTGAGGAGGGTATGAACTTCTTTGAGAGCATACCTAAAATTCACCGCAAACTCAAAACTCTTTACGAGGTAGGCTTAGGCTATATAAAAATAGGTCAAAGCGCTACCACACTTTCGGGCGGTGAGGCTCAAAGAGTTAAACTTGCAACCGAGCTTTCAAAACGCCCTACAGGTAAAACAATATATATTCTCGACGAACCTACAACAGGTCTTCATACCGCTGACGTTCATAGGCTGACAGAGGTGTTACAACGTATTGTTGACGGCGGAAATACAGTCTTGGTTATCGAGCATAATCTTGACGTTATTAAGACGGCAGACCATATAATAGATTTAGGTCCCGAGGGTGGAGATAGAGGCGGTATGATTATAGCTGAGGGTACACCTGAGGATATTTGTAAATGCAAAGAGTCTTACACGGGTCAATTTCTTAAAAAAATCCTTTAAATTTACACATTATTCACCATTTTTTGTAAATTTATATTAAAATTAATTTGAAGGCGGTGGAGGAGTTGTTCGGATATATTCGGGCAGAAAAAGGAGAACTAAAGGTAAAGGAATACGATACCTATAAGGCGATTTATTGTTCTCTTTGCAAGAAGCTTGGCAAAAATTACGGGATTTTATCCCGTATGACCTTAAGCTATGATTTCACCTTTCTGGCACTCCTCAATATGTCGCTTGAAAGTAAATGCCCTGAATTTGAGCGAAAACGCTGTGCCTTTAATCCGCTGAAAAAATGCAATTACTGTAAGGATACCGATGCGCTTGAAATGCCCGCGGCGGCCGCAATGATAATGCTGTATTATAAAATTCTTGATAATATTGCGGATGAAAAGGGTTTTAAAAAATTAGGCTTTGTTTTGCTTAAACCAATTTTTAAAAGTGCCAATAAAAAGGCGGCGAAACGTTTCCCTAAAATTAAGGAAATAGTTTCAGAGTATATGTCCCAACAAAAATACGTGGAGCAAAAAGAGGGAGCTTCTCTAGACGAGGCTTGTGACCCTACTGCAAAGGCGTTATCTAAAATATTTGAGCTATGCTCTGAGGACATTCAGCAAAAAAGAGTTTTAAACCGCCTTGGTTATTGTATGGGAAGATACATATACCTTCTCGATGCGGCGGTAGACGTTTTGGACGACGTGAAAAAAGGCAATTTTAATCCTCTTAAGGTTAACGGAAAACATACCACAAAAGAAGATGTAGTAAAAAGGGTAGAACCACAGTTGTATTTTTGCATAAATGAGTGTATAATGGCATTTGAACTACTAAACGTTAGAAAATATAAAACAATTCTTGGCAATATAATTTATTTAGGTCTTGAGGAGACTTTTAAAAAGGAGCTTAAAAAATGAACGATCCATATGAAGTGTTAGGCGTTTCAAAAACCGCTACAGACGATGAGATTAAAGAGGCCTATAGAAAGTTAGCTCGAAAATATCATCCTGATAATTATGCAGATAATCCGCTTTCCGATTTGGCAAGTGAAAAGATGAAGGAGATAAATGATGCGTATGACTCTATAATGAACGTGCGCAGAAGTGGAAGAGCTAAAAATAACGCTTACAATAATACAGGCAATACCTCAAGCGCTTTCCCCGAGGTTAGAAATCTTATTAACCGCAATATGTTAGAACAGGCGCAAGAGCTTTTAGATGGTATACCCGTAGGCAGCCGAAATGCCGAATGGTATTTCTTGAACGGAACAGTGCTTTACCGCAGAGGTTGGTTTGATCAGGCGTATACCAGTTTTGCTAACGCTTGCAGAATGGACCCTGCAAATCCCGAATACCGTAATGCAATGAATCAGGCATCCCGTCACGCAGGAGCTAACTATAATAATCCTTATAGGTCATATAACAGTGTTGGTGGATGTAGCACCTGTGACATATGCAATACTCTTATTTGTGCCGACTGCTGCTGTGAATGTATGGGCGGAGACCTCATCTCTTGTTGTTAATATAAGAGGGTAGCTTATGAAAAAAAGTGCTAAAATAACTGTTTGCGCTATATCTGCCGCACTAGCCGCAAGTTTTATGCTAACGAGCTATTTTCCGTATCTTACCTTGGCAATACCGGGTATAGCAGGTCTTTTTATGCTTATGCCGCTTGTAGAAGTAGGAAAAGGATACGCCTTTTTAAGTTACTTTGTTAGTGCGTGTATTGTGCTGATATCGGCTGAGCCTGAGGCTGCTTGTATATACGTATGCTTTTTAGGTTACTATCCGATTTTAAAGGCGGTAATTGAAAAGATTAAAAGCAGAGCTTTGGAATGGATTTTGAAAATTGTTGTTTTAAATATAGCTGTTTTTGTAATCTATCTTGCTACAACCTTTGTTTTTGGAATCAAAATAGATGATTTAGGTGAATTTGGTAAATACGGTGCATATATTTTAATTGCTGTTTCAAACGTTGTTTTTGTAATGTATGATTTTGCAGTTCCAAGAATGGGTGCGCTTTATATGAAAAAAATTCACCGGCTTGTAAGAAAAATTGGTAAATATTAAACCGTAGCCGACGAAAAAATTTTTTCGTCGGCTGTTTACTTTTTTGTAGAATTAGTGTAAAATAGTATAAGTTTATGCAAAGGTGGGTGAGAGGCTTGAAATCCTTAGTTGTTATAGGCGGAGGTGCCGCAGGACTAATGGCGGCGGCAAGTGCCAGAAAAGCATTCGGTGATGAGCCTTTGAATATTACAGTAGTAGAAAAGAATCAAAGACCCGCCAGAAAGGTTATGATAACGGGTAAGGGCAGATGCAACGTAACCAACAACTGTGACCTTGATACCCTTATCAAAAACACCCCTAGAAACGGCAAGTTTTTATATTCAGCTTTTTCAAATCTCTTACCGTCGGATGTGATGACACTTATCGAGTCGCAGGGTGTGTCTCTTAAAACCGAGCGTGGCAACAGGGTTTTTCCCGTATCGGACAAGGCTGTTGATATAGTGGATGCTTTGGTGCGATTAAACAGGTCAAACAGTATTGTGGAGGGAACGGTTCAAAAACTATTAGTTAATCAAAATAAAATAACTGCTGTAAAACTAACCGATAACAGAATTTTAGAAGCAGATGCGGTAATAGTTGCAACAGGTGGTATGTCTTATCCAGTTACAGGCTCAACGGGTGACGGCTATAAGTTTGCAAATGAATTAGGTCACACAGTTACAGAGCTATCTCCGTCACTGGTACCGCTAGAATGTCACGAGGGATTTTGTTCTAAGCTTTCGGGATTGTCACTTAAAAACGTGACGCTGTCGGTTTTTGAAGAGGGTAAGAAAAAAGCTGTGTATTCCGATATGGGAGAAATGCTTTTTACACATTTCGGTATTTCGGGACCGCTGGTGCTGAGTGCTTCTGCCTGCATAAAAAATCCTGAAAAGGTAAGCTATACTGCAGTAATTGATTTGAAACCGGCACTTTCTATAGAACAGCTTGATAAAAGAGTTTTAAGAGATTTTTCAGAGGAACTTAACAAGGATTTTGCAAATTCGTTATATAATTTGTTGCCTAAAAGCTTAGTTCCCGTTATTATAAAATTATCAGGAATTCCTAATGATATTAAGGTTAACTCAATAACCAAGGAACAGCGCAGAACACTTTGTGAAATAATAAAAGGTCTAAAGCTACACATAATAGCAACAAGACCGATAGAAGAAGCAATTATTACCCGAGGCGGAATAAAAATTTCGGAAATAGAACCGTCAACAATGCGTTCGAAAATAGTGGAAAATCTTTATTTTGCGGGTGAGATTATAGACGTAGATGCCTTTACAGGCGGATTTAATCTGCAAATTGCATTTTCAACAGGATTTACCGCAGGAAAATCTGTGGCAGAAAAATTAAAGGAGAATGAAATATGATTTCAGTAGCAATAGACGGACCTGCAGGTGCAGGAAAAAGCACACTATCACGCGCAGCAGCTAAAAAATTAGGTTATATATACGTTGATACAGGTGCGCTCTATCGTACAGTAGGCCTTAAATTTTTAAATTTAGGATACAATACCGAGCTTAACTGCGATATTGATAATATTTTAGCAGATACAAAAATTGATATAAAGTTTATTGATAATGAGCAGAGGGTCTTTCTTGACGGAAATGACGTTTCAGATAAAATTAGAACACCCGAGGCCTCTATGATGGCTTCTGCCGTTTCAGCAAAGCCGCCTGTCAGAGCCTTCCTTTTAGAAATGCAAAGAAAACTCGCCCGAGAAAATAACGTTTTGATGGACGGCAGAGATATTGGTACCGTGGTGCTTCCAAATGCTACTGTTAAAATCTTTCTCACCGCTTCTGCCGAGGTAAGGGCAAAAAGAAGATATAACGAGTTAATTGAAAAGGGTATGAAAGTAAACTATCAGCACATTTACGATGATATGGTAAAGCGCGACTATAACGATTCTCACAGAGCAATAGCTCCGCTAAAGCCTGCCGAGGATTCGGTTTTAGCCGATACCTCCGATTGCACCTTTGACGGTTCTTTGAAGCTTATCCTCGATATAATCGAAAACAAGGTGAACAACAAATGAAAATAACCCTTGCTAAAACAGCAGGATTTTGCTTTGGCGTTGATAGGGCTGTTAATACGGTGTACGACCTACTCGATAAAAATGAGCAGGTGTGTACACTGGGCCCTATAATACATAATCCACAGATAGTTTCTGACCTTGAAAGTAAGGGCGTAACGGTAATGGATTTTGTTGAAGACGTACCAACCGACAAAACCTTGGTGATACGCTCTCACGGTGTGGGTCAAGAGGTATACAAAAAGGCACAAGACCTTGGCGTCAAAATAGTTGACGCAACCTGTCCCTTTGTTGCTAAAATTCATAAGATTGTTTTAGAAAACAGTCTCAAAGGTGATACCGTTTTGATAGCGGGAGATAAAAATCACCAAGAGGTAATAGGCATAAAGGGTCACTCTAAGGGAGAAACTTTTGTGTTTTCAAGTGAGCAAGAACTAGAAAAAATTGTCCTAGAACACCCGGAAATTACCAAAAAAGGCGTCACAGCGGTCGCTCAAACCACTTTTAACGCAAAAAAATGGAAAAAAGTACAGGAAAATTTAAAAAAAGTATGTACAAATGCGAAAATATTTGATACAATATGTAATGCTACTTCAATGCGCCAAAATGAAGCGCTCGAGTTGGCTAAAGTCAATGAGGTTATGGTTGTCATTGGCGGTAAGCATAGCTCGAACACAGCAAAGCTTTTTGATGTGTGCTCTTCACTTTGCGCTGAAACATATTGGGTAGAAACTGCCCTTGATTTATCAAAGGATTGGTTCTTAAAATGTGCTTCGGTTGGAGTGGTCGCAGGTGCATCTACGCCTGCGGGTATAATAAAGGAGGTTATCAAAACCATGTCGGAAATTTTACAACCGGTTGACGAACAGTTAGAAGAAAAAGAAACTGTTCAAAAAAGCTTCGAGGAAATGACAGATGAAGAAGCATTCGAGGCTTCGCTCAGCAACTTAACAGGTGACCAAAAGGTATGCGGTGTAGTTCTCGCCGTTAACAATACCGAAGTTCAGGTGGACTTTGGCAGAGGTATTACTGGATATGTGTCTGCAAGCGAATTTTCTTCAGACCCTTCTGTTAAGCTGGAGGACGAAGTTAAGGTAGGCGATAAGCTTAACCTTATCATTATGAAAATTAATGACCAGGAAGGAACCGCAATGCTTTCAAAACGTCGTTACGATGCTATTGCCGGTTGGGACAATATAGTTGCGGCCAAGGATTCCTCTGAGGTACTTACAGGTGTTGTTCGCGACATCGTTAAGGGCGGCGTTGTTGTATATACCAATAATGTTCGCGTTTTCGTTCCTGCTTCTCAGGCTACCGCTACAAGAGGCGAAGCTCTTGAAGATTTAAAGGGTAAAGAGGTATCCTTTAGAATTATTGAAATTGGCAGAGGCCGCAGAGCAGTAGGCTCTATCAGAAGCGTTCTTCGCGAGGCTCGTAAAGAGGCTGAGCAGAAGATTTGGAGCAGCATAGCTGAGGGCGACCGTTTTACAGGTGTTGTTAAGTCACTTACAACATACGGCGCATTTGTTGATATCGGCGGTGTTGACGGTATGGTACATATCTCTGAGCTTTCTTGGCAGAGAATCAAGAATCCATCAGAGGTTGTATCGGTAGGCGATACTATCGAGGTTTACGTTAAGGCTCTTGATACCGAAAAGAAAAAGATTTCTTTAGGTTATAAGAAGGCTGAAGAAAATCCTTGGGCTATCTTCCAGAACAACTATGCGGTTGACGACGTTGTAACTGCTAAGATAGTTAGTATGACCACTTACGGTGCATTTGCAAGAATTATTCCTGGTGTTGACGGTCTTATCCACATCTCTCAGATTGCTGATAAGCGCATTGCAAAGCCACAGGATGAACTTGCAATTGACCAAGAGGTACAAGCTAAGATTACTGCAATTGACCTCGATAAGAAGCGCGTAAGCCTTTCTATCCGTGCGTTAATTGAAAAAGCACCTGAAGCTGTAGAGGAGACAGCTGACGAGGTTGTAGCAACAACCGAAGTAGAAGCTCCCGCAGAAGAAACTGCTGAATAATTGATTTTAAACGGGCTTCGCTTACGGCGAGGTCCGTTTTTGTTTATTTTAATGAAAGGAAGCAATTGCTTTGAAGAAAAATATTTCGGTAAAAAATAAGCGTGGTATAAAAATTGAAAGCCGAATAATAGTTTCTGCAATTTTGCTTTTATTGCAAATAGTTCTTTTGTATGCAGTTGTAACACGTCTTTCAGAGCGGTATTTTTTCTTTTATACTTTGCTTGAAATTCTTGCCGCTATAACGGTTATTTATATTGTTAATAAACGTGGAAACCCAAGCTATAAAATAAACTGGATAATCTTTATTCTGGCCGTTCCTATTTTCGGCATATCGGTATATCTGCTCTGGGGCGGAGGAAGGGTAATGCCGCATTTTAGAAAAAAGATGGAAAAATGCGAATCTCATTATGCTAAATATTTGCAGAGTGACCCTCAAATCTTTTCACGGCTGCAATATAACGATTATAACCATTCCCGTCAGGCAGAATATCTTATAAGGGAGTCGGGTTATCCGCTTTACGATGGAACCTCCGTAGAGTTCTATTCGCCGGGCGAAAGGTTTTTGCCAAGATTTTTGGAGGAACTCGAAAAGGCAAAAAAATATATTTATATAGAATTCTTTATAATAGCCGAAGGCGAGATGTGGAATAGCATTGAGGAAATACTTGTCCGTAAGGTAAGCGAGGGAGTAGAGGTTAGAGTGCTTTTTGACGATTTCGGTTCAATAAAGCGTCAAAGCAAGGATTTTATCAAAAACCTCAATAAAAAAGGGATAAAGGTTGCGATATTTAATAAAATAAGACCTTCGGTGGATATATTTATGAATAATAGAAATCACCGAAAAATTGTTGTTATAGACGGTAAGGTTGCGATTACGGGCGGAATAAATATAGGCGACGAATATATTAACCGTATCGAGAGATTCGGTTATTGGCTCGACAGTGCGGTTATTTTAAGTGGTAAGGCTGTAAAAAGCTTTCTCGCTATGTTCTGTATGACGTGGGAATTTACAACAGGCGAAAAAATTGATATGGAAAATCGCATTTCGGCTAACGTCGTGCCTGTAAACGCTTTTACGCTGCCTTATGCAGATGACCCGTTAACCGATAAAAATCCTGCAGAGGGAATATATATGCAGATGCTTAACACTGCACAAAAGTACGTATATATAACAACGCCCTACCTTATAATAGACAGTACGATGATAACCGCCTTAAAGATTGCCGCAAGGTCGGGGATAGACGTTAGAATTATTACACCGCATGTTCCTGATAAGTGGTACGTGCATCCTGTAACTCAGTATAACTATCTTGAATTGCTTGAGGCAGGGGTTAAGATTTACGAATACACACCGGGCTTTATCCACTCAAAAATCTTCTTATCAGATGATAGTGTCGCTACGGTGGGTACCGTTAATATGGATTACAGAAGCTTTCTTATGCACTTTGAATGCGGTGTGTGGTTTACGGATAAAAGTGCACTTACCGAAATTAAGCAAAGTTTTGAAGATACCTTGAACAATTCAAAAGAAATAAAGTTAAGTGAATGGAAAAGACAGCCTTGGTATTTAAAACTCAAACGCGCAGTTTTACACATTTTTGCACCGTTTATGTAGATAAAAAATAAAGCAATTACCGAAAATGCTACCAGTTAGCGTTTTCGGTAATTTTTTTTGCAAAAAAATTAAAAAAAGCTCTTGATTTTTTGTTAAAGTGGTATTATAATACAAATAAGTGGTGAAAAGTGTATCGTTTTACCCATAAAGTGTTTAAAAGTGTGGAAGTTGAGGTGAAGAGCAGTGCTTTACGGCGGATATCAGCATAACATCGATAAAAAGGGCAGAATTGCAATACCCGCAAAGCTCCGTGATGAGCTAGGTGAGAGTTTTATGATTTGCCGCGGTATTTACGGTAAGCGCTGTCTTTGCGTATATTCAACCGAAAAATGGAACGAATTGGTTCAAAAAATTGGTATGTTACCTTCAGCCAAATCAAGCGTTGTAAAGCGTTTCTTATACGAAGGTGCATTTAACGTAGAATTTGATACTCAGGGAAGAATATTAATTCCTGCATCTCTTAGAGAATATGCGGAGCTAGGAAGCGATGCTCATATAATCGGTATGGATACAAACCTTGAAATTTGGAATACAGAGCTTTGGGCAGAGGAAAATGCAAAATATTCGCCCGAGTCGGTTGCTGAAATTGTTGAGGGCTTAGAGTTTTAATTATGGAATTTAAACATATTTCGGTAATGCTCTATGAAACGATAGATTCGCTAAATATTAAGCCTGACGGTATTTACGTAGACGGCACCGCAGGTGGTGCAGGTCATTCTTTCGAAATAGCAAAACGTCTAAAAAACGGAAAACTGATAGCTCTTGACCGCGATCCTGATGCTGTAGCCGTGGCTAGTGAGCGACTGAGTGGTTTACCTGCAACAGTTATACAAAGCAATTTTGAGGATATGGACGTAGCACTCAAAAGTGTGGGTATAGAAAAGGTTGATGGAATACTTCTCGATTTAGGGGTTTCTTCATATCAGCTTGATAATGCTGAACGCGGCTTTTCCTATCACAAGGATGCTCCGCTTGATATGCGAATGAGCAAATCTGGCGTAACAGCAGCAGAAATTGTAAATACTCTTTCGAGAGAAGAATTAACTCAGATTTTCAGAGATTATGGCGAAGAACGTTTTGCATTTAAAATAGCAGGGGAGATAGTAAAAAAGAGAACTCAAAAAGCTATTGATACAACTCTTGAACTTGCAGAAATTATAGCATCTGCAGTACCTGCGGCAGCAAGACGTGACGGTCATCCTGCAAGAAAATGCTTTCAGGCGCTTCGTATTGCCGTTAACGGTGAGCTCGATAATCTGAAGGGCGTTTTAGATAAGGCGTTTGATATGCTGAATCCCGATGGCGTATTTTCAATTATAACCTTCCACTCTCTTGAAGATAGAATAGTAAAACTGAAGTTTAAAGAGTATGCAACAGGTTGTACCTGTCCACCGGATATTCCTGTTTGCGTTTGTGGTAAAACCCCAAGGGGAGAACTTATAACCAGAAAACCTATTACGGCATCTGAAGAAGAATTAGAACAAAATGCCAGAAGCAGAAGTGCAAAATTAAGGTCAATAAAAAAATTATAGAAGGGTGAAAGAATATGGACAATATGAAGTATTATACCGATAGTTTAGCGTATGACTTCAGTGCCTTTATGCCCAAAACTGAAAAGGAAAAACAAACAGACAATATCGTTAAGGTTCCTCAAGGTAAAAAGCAAACGCGTAAAAAGACAGCGGCTAGAAGCTTGTCCGTTTCCGCTTTCGCTATTATGACCGCCGTGTTTATGTTAGCGGCACTTTGCGGAAATATATATCTTCGCTTACAAATAAACGAGGTTGACTCGAAAATCAATGCAGTAAACAAAGAGATAGGTGCACTTGATAGTGAGATGACAAGCCTAGAGGTAGAGCTCGAAAGAAAAATATCGTTTTCTAACATTGAGCTTGAAGCAACCGAACTTGGAATGAAGAAGAAAGATAAATCTCAGGTTAAATATATTCGTGTAAACGATACGGACACGGTTGAAACAAAAAACACTGATGACTGATACTATAATGGTTATACTAGGGAAGTTTAAAAAATATATTATATAATAAACGATGCGAGAGCCGCCAAAAATGCGACTCTCGTTTTCGAGCATAATTTAGCTATAAATTTTTCAGCGGAAAAGGAGTGAATTTGATGTCAGCAAAACCTAATAAACAAATGGTGCGAAGAATACTTTTTGTGATGATTACAATGATACTTTGCATATCGCTGGTATCAACTTCAAGCCTGTTTTACATTATGATTATAAAGGGTGACGAGTATCAAACTCTAGCTAGTGAGCAACAACTTTACGATAATCTCGTTACCGCGCCGCGAGGCAATATTTACGATCGTAATATGAAGGTTTTGGCTACAAGCTCTACGGCTTGGACAGTCTATATCACTCCTAACAGCCTAAAAACCCTTGACGTCGCTGAAGCCGAAGAGGTAAGAAACGTAATTTCGGACGGTCTATCGGAGATTTTAGGTCTAGAGCGTGAAGATGTCTACAAAAAAACACAGCAAAAAACTTATTACGTTATAGTTAAAAAGAAGATAGAAAAGGATATTGCCGATAAGGTGAGAAAATTCATTTCCGATAATAAAGATCTAGAAATGGCTAGATATATCGGTCTTGACGAAACAACCAAGAGATATTATCCGAACGATAGCCTGGCTTCTACAGTTTTAGGCTTTGTGGGTGATGATAATCAAGGCCTTGCAGGACTTGAAAGCTACTATGATAACGAGCTTACAGGTATTGCGGGTAGGGTAGTAGCCGCTAAAAACGCAAAGGGTACCGATATGCCATTTACCTACCAAAAGGTAGAAGAAGCCAAACAGGGTAATTCCATTGTGTCTACCATAGATTCATATGTTCAGTACACCTGTGAAAAGTATCTTGACTATGCTGCAGCTGAAGAACAGGTTGCAGAGCGCGGCGCTGTTGTAGTTATGAACGTTAATAACGGCGAAATTCTCGGTATGGCGGTAAGTGGTGATTTTAATCCTAATGAGCCTTTTAAGTTGTCGATTGAGGATCAAACCAAAGTAGATGCGATTGCTGATGAAACCGAGAAGTCAAAGGTCAGAAACGAACTTTTAAACCGTCAATGGCGAAATAAAGCGGTTTCGGATACCTACGAGCCGGGTTCGGTATTTAAAATATTCACTGCAGCAACCGCAATAGAAGAAAATCTTATAAGCGCCAACAGTTCTTTTACCTGTAATTATTCGTATATGGTAGCGGGAAATACCTATCACTGTCACAAGCACGGTGGACACGGTCTTCAATCACTTGCTGCGTCTATCTCTAATTCTTGCAATCCTGCATTTATTCAGATAGGTCAGTTAATTGGCGTAAATATGTTCTCAAAATATTATAAGGCTTTTGGTCTTGCTGAAAAAACAGGTATAGATTTGCCGGGTGAAGCCTATCCTAATTATCACAGGCAAGAGAAGATGGGTGCTACCGAGCTTGCATCTTCTTCCTTCGGTCAAACCTTTAACATAACACCGTTACAGATGATTTCTTTAGCGGCAGCCTCGGTTAACGGCGGATATTTAGTACAACCGCACGTTGCACAAAAAATTATTGACTCTGAAGGCAATATAGTTAAAACAATTTCAACAGGCTATAAGCGTCAGGTAATTTCCCAAACAACATCTTCTACAATGAGAACGTTGCTTGAATACGTAGTGCAAAACGGCGCTAAAAACGGTATTGTTACAGGCTATAGAGTGGGCGGCAAAACAGGTACCTCTGAAAAAGTTTCAAAGATGCTGTCGCTTGGCGTTAAAGGCTTATATATCGGTTCTTACGTAGGCATAGCACCTATCGACAACCCGGAAATAGCAGTATTTGTAATGCTTGACGAGCCTATGAGCGGCAGATACTACGGCGGCGCAATTTCAGCACCTGTAGGCTCGAAAATAATGGCGGATATTATGCCGTATCTGGGTTACGAGCCGCATTATACCGACCAAGAGCTCGAGAAGCTTTCAATTACCGTGCCCGATATCGTAGGAAAAGAGCTTATGAATGCTAGAGAAGAAATTTCCGCTAAAAAGCTTTCTTATAAAATAGTAGGTTCAGGTACTACAGTGCTTAGTCAGTTGCCTGCCGCAGGCACCTCACTTTACAACGGCGGAACGGTAATTATTTATACCGATACCTCGGGCGAACAGTCGGCAACCGTGCCGAATCTTGTAGGACTTACCGCTACCGAGGTAAACGTTGCAGCGGCAGCGGCGGGAATAAATATTGTTTTTTCAGGCAATATTTCAGCGCCCGACCTTAAATCATATAGTCAGAGTATTACCGCAGGAACCACAGTGCCTTTAGGCGAGGTAATAACGGTATATTTCAGAGATGAAGGAAACGCAGATATAGTACCACAACAGTAGAAAGGAGTTCTCAGATGCGCTTTGATGAATTATTGCGAGGATATACAGGCGATTTTGCCGATATTGATATTAAGGGTATAACCTGTAATTCTAAAGATGTTCAAAAAGATTTTGTCTTTGTGTGTATTTCAGGAACTAAAAAAGACGGACACGATTTTGCTGAAGACGCTAAAAAAAGTGGCGCCGCAGTAATTGTATGTGAGCGTGATTTAGGACTTGATAATCAGGTTGTTGTAGAAAACAGCCGTGCCGCATATTCAGAAATGTCGGCAAATTGGTTCTTAAACCCATCGAAGGATTTAAAGCTCGTAGGTGTTACGGGTACAAATGGAAAGACCTCGGTAACCTATATGTTAAAATCTGCGCTTGAAAAGGCGGGTCATAAGGTAGGCCTTATTGGCACTATTCAAAATATGATAGGCGATAGGGTGATAGAATCAAAAAATACCACCCCTGATGCATATGAGCTAAATTATCTTTTTGATCTTATGCGTAAAGAGGGTTGTAGCTATGTTGTTATGGAGGTTTCCTCACACGCGCTAGACCAATATAGAGTTTATAATCTTGAGTTCGAGGTTGCAATTTTTACCAACTTAACCCAAGACCATCTTGATTATCATATTACAATGGATAATTATTTGGAGGCTAAAAAGAGACTCTTTAAAATGTGTAAAACTGCCGTTATTAATTCTGACGACAGTTATGCCAAAGCTCTTTGCGAGAATTTGAACTGTAAAATAGTTACCTACTCTATGAGTAACGAGTCGACCTATAGCGCCAAGGGTGTTAATTACCGTCCCGCCTCGGTTGAATACGTGCTTGTAGGGGACAGCGTTTTTAAATCGGTATCGGTTAAAACAGGCGGAAAATTTACAGTTTATAACTCTGCTGCTGTTTTGGTTTCGGCGATAGAACTGGGACTGGACATTGATACAGTAATCGCTGCTCTGTCACAACTTAAGGGTGTTAAGGGTAGAGCTGAGGTAGTGGAAAATGATAGAGATTTTACCGTCATCATCGACTATGCCCATACTCCCGACGGACTTAAAAACATTCTTTCAACCTTTAGAGAATGTCAGAAAAACCGCCTCATAGTTTTGTTTGGTTGCGGCGGCGATCGAGACAAAACAAAACGTCCCATAATGGGCAGTATTGCGGTTAGAAATTCAGATTGCGTTATTGTTACAAGCGATAATCCTCGTACTGAAGACCCGACAGCCATAATAAATGATATACTCGAGGGTATACAGGGTGCGCCTGTTCCCGTAAAGGTTATTGCAAATAGAATTGAAGCAATAAAATATGCTATTTCAATTGCGCAAAAAGATGATATAATAGTTTTGGCGGGAAAAGGTCACGAGACCTATCAGATTTTAAAGGACGAAACAATACATCTTGATGAGCGCGAGATCGTAAAAGAGGCTTTAGCAGAAATCAAATAAAAGATTTTAAAAGGGGCGTTTTGATTTGGGAAGATATATAGCTGTTATATCGGCGATAACCGCTTTTTTGGTTACGTCACTTCTTGGATTTGTTGTAATACCATACCTTAAAAAGTTGAAATTTGGGCAAACTATACTGGAAATTGGCCCTAAATGGCACAAAGGTAAACAGGGCACACCTACAATGGGTGGCGTTATGATAGTAGCGGGTGTTATACTTGCCTTTGCGGTATCGTTAACCGTATCTATGATTTTTAAAACTCAGTTAGCTACTGAACTTTTCAAAAATCAACTGAAGGGTATCGCTTTGATAGGTGGCGTTATTATGGCGCTTTGTATGTGTGCAATAGGATTTATTGACGACTATATCAAGGTGGTTAAAAAGAGAAATTTAGGACTAACCGCTAAACAAAAAACCTTTCTGCAGCTTTTGGTTTCTGCCGCATATCTCGCTACTTTAGCGCTTTCGGGTATGCACACAACATATATTCCGTTTTTAGGCGACGTTAACATAATTTCAGGTGTCGGCATCATATTTTGGCCTATAGCACTTTTCTTTATTTACGGATTTACAAATGCCGTAAACCTAACCGATGGACTAGACGGATTAGCCTCATCTGTTACTTTGGTTGTTTCCTGTGTATTTATGCTTATATCAGGACATATTACTTTCTATGGTGCAAATACGCTTTCAGCTGCTTTGGCTGGTGCTTGTGCCGGATTTATCGTTTGGAACGCAAAACCCGCTAAGGTTTTTATGGGCGACACTGGTTCAATGTTCTTAGGCGGTATGGTGGTAGCTTTATCCTTTGCTATCGGTCGTCCTGTTTTACTCATTCTTGCAGGATGTATGTATTTATTAGAAGCAATTTCGGTTATGCTTCAGGTGGCATATTTCAAATTAACAGGAAAGAGACTTTTCAAAATGGCACCGCTTCACCATCACTTTGAAATGTGCGGATTTTCGGAACAAAAGGTAGTATTTTTGTTTTCGTTTATTGCATTATTGGGCAGTCTTATTGCAATGCTATCGGTATTGCTTGGCTGGTAACTTGAGTTTTTAAAATTTTTAGGAGGCAGGGAAATGGCTAAGTCAAAAGCTTTAAGAAAAAAACGTATGGGCTTTATTCAGACGGGACATCTTGACATAACCTTTCTTGCGCTTGTTCTAATTTTATTAACTGCAGGTCTTGTTATGCTATTCTCAGCAAGCTATGCCTATTCGCTTGAATATTATAACAACAGTTATAAATTTATAGTAAGACAGTCCTTGTTTGCCGCGGTTGGTATTGTTGTGATGCTGATTTTTTCTAAAATAAATTATCATTTTTGGCGGCGTTTTACCTGGGTGATTTTTGCATTAACAATTCTTTTACTTGTAGTGTTGCTTATTATGCCGCCAATGGTTAAAGATATGGACGTTAAACGATGGATCGTTATCGGTTCCTTTAACTTCCAACCGTCGGAAATAGCAAAATTTTCTATAGTGCTTTTGTTTTCAACTTTAATCGCTGCAAATCAGCACCTTATGAAAAGTTTTAAATTTCTTATTTTCTTGGTTATTTTATTAGGCCTTACCTGTGGCTTGGTTATCTTAGAACCTCATCTTTCCGCTACAGTGCTGATTTTCGCGATAGGACTTGTGTTGCTGATAGTAGGCGGTATGCAGTGGCGATATTTAATAGCTGGTGGACTGGGCGGAGGCGCACTCATTGCAATCGCAATTATTACAGGTCTTATCGGTTACGGTTCTGACCGTATAAAATATTGGCTCGATCCTTGGCTTGACCCACAGGGCGCCGGTTTCCAAACAATACAGTCGCTTTTGGCTATAGGTTCGGGCGGTCTGCTTGGAAGAGGAATAGGTCAGTCAAGACAAAAATATCTTTGGGTACCCGAGCCTCACAATGACTTTATTTTCTCTATTGTTTGTGAAGAAATAGGTCTTATAGGCGCTATGATTATAATTGCACTTTTTGCACTTCTTGTTTGGCGCGGATTTACTATTGCCATGCGTGCTAAGGATAAGTTTGGAGCATTAATGGCTATCGGTCTTACCTTCCAGGTGGGACTTCAGGCAATGCTTAATATTTGGGTTGTAACAAACACAATTCCAAACACAGGAATTTCCTTGCCCTTCTTTAGTTACGGAGGTACCTCTCTGGTTATTCTTTTGGCTGAGATGGGTATTGTTCTTTCGGTGTCGCGAGGGGCAGATATTTCAAAATAATATAAATCAGAGGTAATTTTATGCATATTTTATTTGCAGGCGGAGGTACGGCAGGCCATATAAATCCTGCTCTAGCCATTGCGGGATATATAAGAGAAAAACATCCTGATGCTCATATAAGTTACATCGGAACGCCCGATAAGCTAGAGGCACGTTTAGTGCCTGAAAAGGGCTATAATTTTCGCACTATTGAGGTAGCGGGATTTCAACGAACACTTAGTATTAAAAATATAAAAAGAAATATTGATGCCGCTTATAAGGCGGTAAGCTCATCGCTGGAGGCTAGAAAGATTTTAAAAGAATTACAGCCTGATATAGTAATCGGTACAGGCGGTTACGTTAGCGGACCAGTACTCAGAGAGGCGGCAAAGCTCGGGATTAAAAATGCTATACACGAGCAAAATGCTTTCCCCGGTGTTACTACTAAAATGCTCTCTAAACGTACAAATGCTGTTATGCTTGCGATGCCTGAGGCTAAGAATTATATGAAACTTAACAAAGAGCCTGTTATAACCGGCAATCCTGTAAGAAGTGAACTTCTAAATGTTACAAAGCAGGAAGCAAGGGAAAGGTTGGGACTAGACAGCAGACCTGTTATTTTATCATTTGGCGGTTCTCTTGGTGCCCGTCGTATCAACGAGGCGGTTACCGAGCTTATAAAATATCATAACGGCTCGGGTAAATACTATCACATCCACGCCGCAGGCAAGGCAGGATATGATACTATGAAGCAGAATTTAAGCGATATTAAACTGGCAGATGAAATTGATTTTAGAGAATATATAAGCGATATGGATTTGTGTATGGCGGCGGCTGACCTTGTAATATGTAGGGCAGGCGCAATAACACTGAGTGAGTTACAGGCTTGCGGTAAGCCTTCAATTCTTATTCCATCGCCTTACGTTGCTGAAAATCACCAGTTCCATAATGCTATGACGCTTAAAAAAATCGGTGCAGCAGAAATTATCGAAGAAAAGGATTTAAGCGGCAAGGGACTGATTAAGGTTGTAGAGAGCCTTATAGATGACAGTCAAAAACTTAGCAAAATGGCAAAAAACGCCAAAGAAAACGCCATTACAGATGCAAACGAGCGCATCTATGAGGTTGTAATGAAACTTTACAATAATAAATAAAGTTTATTGGCAAAAATTATATTTTTTCATAGAATGAAATGAAGTATCATTCTGTGAGGTAATATTATGCCTAAACTTGTTATAAACGGTCAAAACCGTATTGTCGGCGAAATAACTGTTCAGGGTGCAAAAAACAGCGTTTTGCCCATTATTGCCGCCACTATTCTTTGCAAGGGCGAGAGCATTATACATAATTGTCCTGATCTTTCAGACGTAGAGGTGTCGCTTAAAATTATAAGGGCTTTAGGCGGTACCTACGTGCGCGAGGGAAACGACGTTGTCATTAATACGGACGGTATTTGTTGTAATACAATTCCCGATGAGCTAATGCGTGAAATGCGTTCCTCCGTGGTCTTTCTGGGAGCAATTTTAGCTCGTTGCGAAGAGGCGATAATTAGTACTCCGGGCGGCTGCGAATTGGGTCCTAGACCTATTGATTTGCATATTTCTGCACTTGAAAAGCTAGGTGCAGTGATAAGGGAAGAACACGGCTTTTTGCGTTTTACCACGCCTGAGGGGCTAAAGGGTGCCGAAATAACCCTTTCATTCCCAAGTGTCGGCGCTACTGAAAATATTATTTTAGCATCCTGTACACTAAAGGGTAAAACAGTAATTCACAATGCGGCAAGAGAGCCTGAAATCAGTAATTTGGCGGATTTTTTGAATTGTGCGGGAGCTAGAATTTACGGCGCTGGCTCGGATATAATAACAATTAACGGGGTCGATAGACTTCATAGCGCAGAGCTTGACGTTATACCCGACCGTATTGCCGCATCAACCTATATGTCGGCGGCAGCGGTTACGGGCGGAGATATAATTCTCACCAACATTATGCCGTCTCATATGGTGTCGCTAATATCGCTTTTTACCGATACAGGTTGTGAAATTTCCTCTGCAGGAAAGACACTCAGGCTAAAAGCTCCTAAACGCTTAAAACGAGTGCCGACGCTCAGAACAACCGTATATCCCGGCTTTCCGACCGATGCCGGTCCTACGTCTATAGCAATGCTAAGTATGGCACGTGGCACTTCGGTTTTTGTTGAAAATATTTTTGAAAACAGATTTAGATATATTGATGAATTAAAGCGCTTTGGCGCAAAAATTAAGACCGAAGGCAGAGTGGCAATAGTAGAGGGTGTAGAAAACCTTTCTGCCGCAAACTGCGAGTGTACCGACCTTAGGGGCGGTGCAGCGCTTGTTGTGTCAGCTTTGGCGGCAAGCGGAGTAAGTAGAATCGATAAGATCTATCACATATTAAGAGGATATGAAAATATAGTCGGTAATTTAAGTTCTTTAGGTGCGGATATTTACGAAGAAGAATAGGAAGTGGAAAAATGGCTGTTGATAAGGCTGTAGAGCAAAGACGAAAGGCAAGAAAAAGGCAGATAAGAAAACGCAGAGCAATTAAAACCTTTTTTGTGCTTTTGATAATTGCGGTAATTACCTTTGCTATTTTATCTGTTACAGTTCTTTTTCCTATTAAATCTGTAACTGTTAAAGGCAGTAAAATCTATGCGGCAAGTGAGGTTGTAAAGGCAGGGGAAATAACTCAAAGTACAAATCTTTTAACCCTATCCGAACAAAAACTTACCGAAAAAATCAGAACCGAGCTTCCCTTTGTTGATAGTGTAGAATTAACCAAAGATTTTCCTAATTCTGTTACAATAAAAGTCAACGATGCTACCGAGAAATATTGCTATAATTACGGTGGTAAATATTATACCGTGAGCAATAAAAATTACGTATTAAAAAGCTATGGTGAGTTACCTGATGGAATAGCTGAAATTAAGTGCGGAAAAATCACATGCGTACCCGGTAAAAAGATAGAAATTCACGACCAAAACGCTAAAAAAACCTGTGAAAAAATCTTTAAGGTATTCCAAAATAAAAACATAAAAATCAACAGTATTGACACCACAAATTCAGTAAATATTACCATAAAAATCGAGGATAGATTCGAGGTAATTTTGGGTGGAAGTGCGCATATGGAGAGTAAGTGTAAGCACCTTGTTTCGATGATTGAAAACATCGAAAAGGATGCCGAAGGAACAATCAACTTGAGTATGTGGGCGCCCGATAAAAAAGAGGGCACTTTTATTAGAAAAAATTCACAATAAAAATTGTTACATTTTGTAATAAAAACTATTGAAATTATAGAATTAATATGTTATTATATCATTGTGTATTTATTTATTAGTATTAAATTGCATAATTTACATAAACGGAGGAAGTTAAAATGCCATTTGATGTAGCAGCAGAAATGGAAAACGTAGTACAAATAAAAGTAGTAGGTGTCGGCGGTGGCGGCGGGAACGCTGTTAACCGAATGGTAGCCGCAGGGGTTAAGGGCGTTGAGGTCGGAGCAATTAACACAGATAAAGCAGCTCTATTCCTTTCAGGCGCTGACCAAAAAATTCAAATAGGTGACAAGGCAACTGCAGGTATGGGTGCAGGTGGTAACCCTGCAAACGGTAAGGCAGCCGCTGAAGAGTCTCGTGATGAGATTGCAGCCGCTATTCGCAGTGCTGATATGATATTTATTACCGCAGGTATGGGCGGTGGCACAGGTACAGGTGCTGCTCCTGTTGTAGCTGAAATTGCTAAGGAGCTTGGTATCCTTACAGTTGGTATCGTTACAAAGCCTTTCGCTTTCGAAGGCAAGAAGCGTATGACTCAGGCTGAAGCAGGTATTGCAGCTCTCAGCGAGCACGTTGATAGCCTTGTTGTTATTCCTAATGAGCGTCTTAAGTTCGTTTCTGAAGAGAAGATTACCTTCAAAAACGCTTTCTATATTGCAGATGACGTTCTCCGTCAGGGCGTTCAGAGTATTTCTGAGCTTATTAACGTTACAGCACTCGTTAACCTCGACTTTGCTGACGTTAAGTCTATAATGGCAGATGCCGGCTATGCTCATATGGGCGTTGGCGTTGCAACAGGCAGAGATAAGGCAGAACAGGCTGCTAGAATGGCAGTTACAAGTCCTCTTATCGAAACCTCTATGGATAACGCAAGAGGCGTTATCATCAGCATCACAGGTTCTGAGGATATCGGTCTTGAAGAGGTTGAACTCGCTTCTTCTATCATTTCTGATATGGCTCATCCTGATGCTACAATCATTTGGGGTGCTCAGCTTGACAGCAGCCTCGATGATACCATCCGTGTTACTGTTGTTGCTACAGGCCTTGGTGATGATAAGAAGTCAAACAAAGGCGACGACCTTGCTGCACTTATAGGTGATACCTCTGCAGACGATGACGAAGCTTACGGCGACGTAATGAGCTTCTTCAAGAAGGACTAATTTAAACCTTATTGACGCTCGAAAGTTTGCGCTTTCGAGCGTTTTAAATTTTTATGGGAGAATTTTAATGACACTTAAAGACTTAAAACCAAATAGCAGTGCCATAATAGAAACTGTTGGCGGCGAGGGAAGTCTCAGACAGCATTTTTTAGATATGGGTGTAATACCGGGTGCCGAGGTAACTGTTGTTAAATATGCACCGATGGGTGACCCTGTCGAACTTAAAATTCATGGCTATGAATTGACTCTCCGCCTTGCTGACGCAGAGCAGATTACTGTACTGCCAATTGATTTAAAAGCCTTAGAAAAAAAGGAAATAACAGCTTCTAAAACTAAATATATAGAGCATCCGGGTCTCGGTGAGGAAGGTAGATATCATATTGACCTTGGCGGAATACCAAATATTAAAGGTGACACCTTAACCTTTGCTTTGGTAGGTAACCAAAACTGCGGAAAAACAACTCTATTTAACCAGCTGACAGGCTCTAATCAGCACGTGGGAAATTTCCCCGGTGTAACGGTTGACCGCAAGGACGGTCAGATTAAAGGCGTTCCTAACACCTTGGTAACCGACCTGCCTGGTATCTATTCGCTATCTCCGTATTCAAGCGAGGAGTTAGTTTCAAGAGAGTTTATTTTAAAAGAGAAACCCAGCTGTATTATTAACATAGTTGATACCAATAATATTGAGCGAAATCTGTATCTCACAATGCAGCTTTTAGAACTTGAAATTCCCGTTGTGTTAGCACTCAATATGATGGATGAGGTGCGTGGAAACGGAGGCACAGTCTATATTAACGAAATGGAAAGCCTTTTAGGTATTCCTGTGGTGCCCATTTCAGCCGCTAAAAACGAGGGCGTAAACGAGCTTGTAAAACACGCAGTACATATAGCTAAATACGGTGAAAAACCTGCCAGAACCGATTTTTGTGATAAAAATTCTAAGAGGGGTGCCGTTCATAGAGCACTTCACAGTATAATGCATATTATTGAGGACCATTCTCAAGATTCAAATATTCCTGTTCGCTTTGCAGCATCCAAGCTAATTGAGGGTGATGAGCATATTTTAAATGCACTTTGCCTTACCGATAACGAAAAGGAACTCATAGAGCATATCATTATTCAGATGGAACAGGAAAGCGGTATGGATAGGTCTGCCGCTATTGCCGATATGAGATTTTCTTTTATAAAAAATCTTTGCGGTGCTACCGTTGTAAAGCCAAAAGAGAGCAGGGAGCATTTAAGGAGCCGTAAAATAGATAAGATTTTAACGGGTAAATACACCGCAATTCCTGTGTTTTTTGCCGTTATGGCGGCGGTTTTTGTGCTAACCTTTAACGTAATCGGTGCGGCGCTTCAAAGCCTGTTAGAGCTAGGAATTGAGAAGCTGACTTTAGTTGTGGACGAGCTTCTCACCTCAATGAACGTAAACGAGGCGTTGCACTCACTTGTTATTGACGGTGTTTTCGGCGGCGTAGGTAGTGTGCTTAGTTTTATACCGATTATAATAGTCCTGTTTTTCTTCCTGTCACTATTAGAGGATAGCGGATATATGGCAAGAATTGCCTTTATAACCGATAAACTTTTAAGAAAAATCGGTTTGTCGGGCAGAAGTATCGTTCCAATGCTAATAGGCTTTGGCTGTACAGTACCGGGTGTTATGGCAAGTAGAACGCTACCCAGTGCACGTGACAGAAAGCTTACCATAATGTTAACACCCTTTATGAGCTGTACTGCAAAGCTTCCAATCTACGGATTTTTTGCGGCGGCATTCTTCCCGAAATACAGCGGTCTTGTGATGATAGGCCTTTATTTGCTTGGTATTTTGGTTGGTATTATAACCGCACTCCTTTTAAAAAGCACAACCTTTAAGGGCGAAGCCGTACCGTTTGTTATGGAGCTTCCAAACTACCGTATGCCGTCTTTTAAAAACGTTATGATGCTTTTGTGGGATAAGGCAAAAGACTTCTTACAACGTGCATTTACCGTGATTTTTATCGCTTCGGTAGTCGTTTGGTTTTTACAAACCTTCGATTTCAGACTAAATATTGTAGACAACTCAAAGGATAGTATCTTAGCGGTGATTTCGGGCTTTATAGCACCTATCTTCAAGCCTCTGGGTTTTGGCAGTTGGGAATTTTCAACTGCATTAATAGCGGGATTTATGGCAAAGGAAAGCGTTGTTTCAACCCTTTCGGTGCTTTTAGGCTCTGCCGCAGTTACCTCACTTATTGATCCTGTTTCCGCAGTGGCATTACTGGTATTCTGCCTTCTTTACACACCCTGCGTTGCCGCAGTTGCCGCTATCAAGCGTGAGCTTGGCGGAAAATGGGCGTTTGGTATAGTTGTATTCCAATGCCTTATAGCTTGGGTGTGTGCATTCTTAGTCAGAGTTATTCTTTTATTGGTGTGTATGATATGAACGAAATAAGCGTTGTTATTTTAATTGTTCTTTTCGTTGCGATTGTTTTAGCCATAAGAAGTATAAAAAATAATAAAGGCTGCGGCGGAAACTGTTCAGGCTGTAGCCAGTGTAATAGTTGTAAAGATAAAAACAAAAAACTGTAGGGCGACCTACAGTTTTTTGTTTTAAAGAAAAGAGATGCTTAAAAGTTTTTAAATTTTTACTTTTTCTAATTGCTCTGTA
>JAZLAD010000093.1:0-5456 GCA_045613005.1 Acutalibacteraceae bacterium
GAATACTCTTTGAAAATATTTGTAGTGGGGACCTCCATTTTACCGTCCTTATAAACTACAACGGTATCCCACTTGCCAAGCTGTGAGTAGTACGGAGCTGAGCCGTAATAATCGGTGAATAAAACAAACTCAACAACAAAATCTACGTCTTTAAACTCCTCGATATCGTTTTGCTTTATGGTGATAACGCGGGTGTTTTTGATTTCAAAATATCGGTCGGTATTAATTTCTGAATTCTCGTAATCGCGCTGCCAAACACGCTCTAATTCAGCGGCTGCTTCCCCTATAGCGCCCTCGGTCACCCTGCCGCCGCAAGCGGTAAGTGATAACATAAAGATAAGAGATAAAACTATTGCTAAAAACTTTTTCATTGTGATTCCTCCGTTTTAATTTAAGCTGTTTGCCATTTCGTAAAATTTATGGTACATACCCTTCTTTTCAAGCAGCTGCTCGTGGGAGCCCTCTTCTACAATTCCATCATCGGTCAGCACCATAATTCTATCCGAATTGCGAATGGTTGAAAGGCGGTGAGCTATGGTAATTGTGGTTCTGCCCTCGGCTAGTTTATTTAGTGAACGTGCAACCGCAAACTCGCTCTCGTTATCGAGGGCGCTTGTTGCTTCGTCAAGTATTATAATGGGCGGATTTTTAAGGAAAACTCGTGCAATACTGATTCTCTGCTTTTGTCCGCCCGAAAGCTTAACTCCTCGCTCGCCGACGTAGGTATTATAGCCGTCCTTAAGCTCGGTTACAAACTCGTGGGCACCCGCTTTTTTGGCGGCTTCTATTACCTCTTCTAAGGTAGCGCCCGGTTTTCCGTAGGCAATGTTTTCATAAACCGTGCCCGAGAAAAGATAAACGTCCTGCTGAACTACACCTATACTCTCTCTAAGAGATTTTAAGGTGTATTTTTTTATGTTTTTACCGTCAAGCAAAATTTCGCCGCTTGTTACGTCATAAAAACGGGGAATTAAGTTGCAAAGGGTTGTTTTGCCGCCGCCCGACGGACCTACGAATGCGATTTTTTCACCGCTTTTTATGTTTAAATTTAAATCCCAGAAAACTTTATTATGGTCGTCAGGATATTCAAACGAAACGCCCTTAAACTCGATATTGCCCTGAGGATTTTGAAGTGCTTGGGCGTCAGGCTCATCAAAAATCTCGATATCGGCGTCCATTATCTGCAAAAAGCGTTCAATACCTGTAAGTCCCCTTTGGAACTGCTCTGAAAACTCGATAATTCGGCGGACGGTTGCAATAAAGGTGGTAACGTATAAAAGGTATGCCACCAAATCACCCGGGGTGATTTTTCCCTTAATCATAAATATACTGCCGATAATTACAACTGCGGCGTACATTATGCCGTCGAACATTCTCGTTGTAGTGGAAAAGGCGCCCATAAATTTATATGAAAGCTTCTTAATTGAGAAAAATTCCTTGTTGTCCTTTTCAAATTTTTGTTGCTCGATATCTTCATTGGCAAACGCCTTTACAACCTTATGACCCAGCAGAGAATCCTCTATTCTGGCGTTGAGTTCGCCTATCATAACACGCTGACTTCTGAAGGTATCGCGCATTTTAGCGTTTAACCTTTTGCAGATTAATATCATAAGCGGAATTATTAAAAAGATAATAAGCGTTAGCGGAACGTTTATATTTATCAAAATTATAAAGGATACTATACCCTTTATACCCGCAATAAAGAATTCCTCGGGACAATGGTGGGAAAACTCGGTAACGTCAAAAAGGTCGTTGGTGATTCTGCCCATTATCTGACCTACCTTAGTGTTGTTGAAATAGGTGTTTGATAGCTTGTGCAGATGGGCGTATGCGTCACGTCGCATATCGGTTTCAATCTTTGTGCCCATAACGTGACCGATATACGCCATATAATAGTAAGCGGCGGCATCAATTATTCTAAGCACTAAATAAAGCGCACCGATTTTAAGGATAAAATCTATTGTAAGGCGGGACAAATCACTCATACCCGCATTGGTTATTTCGCGCATAATAAGGGGTAAAATTATCTCACATATCGTGGTAAGCGATGCGCAGAATAAATCAAAAATAACGGTGGGAATATATTTTTTATAATAAGGCATAAAGCGCTTTATAAGTACGCTAGTCTTATAATTTTTTTCTTTGCTTTTCATTTTATCACCATACACATTATATATATTATAGCAACCAAAATCAACACAAAAGAATCGGGCGATTTAAAAACCGCCCGTGATTATCAGCTGTATAGCGTTTTAACGTTGGGTTTAACGCATCTTACCGCAATATATTCTGTTGAATAGGTATCCCTGCAAAAAAGCGTTAAAGTGTAATCCTTGTTTGTAAGCCATTCGCTTTTGGCACTTTTTGCGCGGTCAACACGCAAAACTTTATAAGTAAATTTAGCGCCCGTCATATCGGTTAGCGTAACGGTGGTGCCGTTTTCTATTTTTTTACAGAATGAAAACTGCTTAGAATTATCCGCACCGCCGATTACCAGGTTATCGGCATAGGCACTGCCGCAAAAACGGGTTGGAGCGCTAAATAAATTTTTATTGTTCCAATCGTCTGCAACCGCAAGTTTTATGCCGTGCGCGGGAATTTCGAGTATTGCACAGTAGTCTTTTCCCTCTATTTGCAAAACGGGCATTGCAGAGTTAAAGACTGCTCCCATATTTTCTTCGGGCAGAAGCTCTTGCATTTTTGAAACAACCGCCAGGTTGGTTTTTTTGCCGTTATAGGCTCGAAGTTCTGAAAAGAGCAGTATAAAAACGGCTGCCGCTATCAAAGTTATTCCCAAAACTAAAAAAACCGATACTTTACCTTTTTTCATTTGCGCCTCCTGGCATATATGCCTAAAAGAAGCAGTGCAACACCGCAAAAACAGAGCACTAAAATCCACGGCAGAGGTGCAAAGGTATCACCCGTAACGGGTGGGTCGGTTTTGTTCTCACGGCTGTTAATTACGGTAAAATTACTGCCGTTTTGCTGAATTGTTACCTTGTAATTTGAGGGTACCTCGCGTTCGGCAACGGTAAATATACCGTTATCGTTCTCTGAGACGTACCAGCTATAAGACCAATTATTTTGGGCGTTTAAAAGCTTGGTTTCGTGTAATTTTCCGTCCTTGTAAATATCCACCGTAACCTCTTTAGGACGGCTATCCTGATTTCCCGCATCCTGCCAGAGCTTTGTAACGGTATACTGTGTTTTGGGAACAAAGCTTGTACATTTAGGCTTAGCCACAACCGAATAATTATAAGAGCCGTCGGCCTGCGGTGTGGGTAAATAAACCATAAAGTGATTAAATATATAGGTACCGCTATTGTTTTCGGCTATTACCTCGCGCACGAAATAAAGTCCCGTTTTAAGGTCACTGAATTCTGCCTTTCCCTCTTGGTCGGTTTGCGTTTCACTATCGGGCTTTAGATTATCGGCAACAATATAGGAGCCTAACGTTTGTGAAATATTAGACCACTTTTCTTGCTCCATAATATTATGGATATTAACAGGGTATGAAGAAAAAGGCTCGATTAGCTCAAACGTTCCGTCAGAAAACGCCTCAGCTACGCGGAATATACTGATTTTTAAATTGCTAAAGGCGTTACCGTCCTTTTCATAGGTAAGAGATAGACTCGTCTCTTTTTCGGGGTCTAACGGTGTTACAGCGTTAACAGAAAGAGGACAAAGCAGGGTAAAACAAATAATTATTACGGTTAAAAACGATACTATCCGTTTGCTCATATTTCTTCCTCCCCTAAATTTTCTTTCTTAATCGGTGCAAACATAACGTAGATAAGTAAAACAAAAATAATCGGCAAAGCAACTATTGGCATAACGATTAACGGCTCGATGCGGTATGCCTCACCCGCGATGTATATATTTTTGGTCTGAGTTTCATCAACCTGATGGCCCCTTACCAAAAGACGTTGGGTATTAATGCCGTAGGGCGTACAGGTAAGCAGGGTGCAGTAATCCTTGCCCTCACTTATTTGAATTAAAGACGAGTTATCAGGGTCAACTATGCGGATTTGGTCCACCTCGTAGGTAAGTGTTCGGTCTAGAATGGTGAAATAGAAGGTGTCGCCTATCTCCATTCGGTCAAGATGCGTAAAAAGCACGGCGGTGGGCAGTCCTCTGTGAGCAGATACCACGCTATGCGTACTTTGACCGCCTACCGGAAGGCTGGTTCCCTCTAAGTGACCTACCGCAACGCTCAGCACACCGTCCGAAGTTCCGTGATAAACCGGTAATTCCTGATTGATTTTAGGTACGGTAATATACCCCATCATACCCGTACCGCCGATGTTTAAAATATCACCGTATTCTGATAATTTATTATGCTCCTTCATCGGATCTTTAAGCTCCGCAAGCTTTTTGTTGTAATTTTCCGCCTGTTCGAAAATAGCAGTGTAATCCTCGGGCTTATACTGCGATAGCATAGATTCATAGTCAACTATAGCCTGGCTCTGCGTTTTTGAATTCCAATAGCTGCTAATGGTAGGGTATAACAGCACGGACAGGCCTACAAAAAACGATATTAAAAGAATAATGGTAGTTTTTTTGCTTTTCATAGAACTCTCCCTGACGTTATTTTGCCTACTAAAACGGAAAGCCTTGGCTTTTGCCACGGCAGGAGCAAAGGCTCCTGCCGTGAGTTTAGAGATACAAATTAATTCTCTTTAATGTTTGCCATTCTCTTCTTGGTTACAAGTACAACACCTGTAGCTAGTACTACGATGGTACCGAACACAGTAAAGAGTATTGTACCCATACCACCTGTTTCAGGTAGCATAGAACCGGTCTTGTTTACAACGTGTACGCCTGAACCTGTTGAGTAAACCGATTCGTTGAATACAGCGTCGAGGTTGCCGTCGGAAATGATGAACTTCTGACGTGCAGTAAGCTTATTAAAGCCGTCTGGTGCTTCGGTCTCTTCGAGGTAGTAGGTACCGTTATCAAGACCTGATACACGAATCTTGCCGCCCTTAACGTCGATATCAACGCCGGTTTCGCCTGCAAGTGCACGACGGTAGTTTTCGCCGTCCTTTACAACCGCTACTTCATTGCCGCCTGTAGCTGCATCGTAAATCTTAAATTTAGCGCCATCGATAAGCTTGTTGGAAGAGTCGGTCTTAACAACGTCTACAGCATAGGTGAGTGTGGTAACGGAATCTTTGTTTGACTTGCCGCCCTCACCGAAGGTTAACCAAGCGGTGTTATCGTTGCCTGCGCCTGCGATAACAGCTGTTTCGTTAAGTGTTGCGGTGTAGTAAACGATAAGCTTATCATTTGTTTCCATCTCATCGCAGAATTCCTTGGTGAAAAATACTTCGAAATCACAACCGTCGGTAACGTCTGCACCTGTCTTTACGGTGTACTTTGCATTAGGAACAACGTGTGTACCTGTGCCTGGAATTACGTGCTCGATGTAGTTAACTTCCTTGTATGTAATACCG
>JAZLAD010000094.1:0-2240 GCA_045613005.1 Acutalibacteraceae bacterium
AAAAAATATATTAAAATACCTATTGTGTATGATATATGGCGTTTTTTCCGGTATCTATACACCGGCGATTATAAGCCTTGCGTTTAATTTTATGAAAGGCGTCGGTAATAACCCTGAGGGAACAATGTTTGTTCCTTTTGGCATTGCAATTCTATTTGCTATTGTAGCGATAGATATTGCAATAATCGTAAAAACGATAAAATCAAAAAATATGACTCGGTATGAAAAAGTGTTGGCTGTTTCGCTTTTTATTATAGCGAAATTTATTGGTTTAATGGTAGACCAAAATGGTTGGAGAAACGTTATATATTGCTTTAAATGGAAGTTTATGCAGTAAATAACACAGGTGACAGTTCTATTGCTACCAATAAATAATATAAGAATAATAAAAATCCTGTAAGGAAGGTTCCTTACAGGATTTTTTCTTTAAAGCAGTTTAGTTTTAACTAATTTTGGGAAATTTCTGTAATCGTCGATACAAAGGAAATTTATATCGGATAAATATACCGACTCGTCGTTTCCGCCAAGGCCGTAATCGTCGCCGATAAATAAAACCTCGCTGTGTGCAATGCCTTTTTCCTTGCAGTAAACGTCGAGTGCGTGGTATTTGTTATAAGGCTTTGGTACCATATCAAAGGATGAGGAGCCGCCTAAAAAAACGTTGTAGTCTGAAAAAATATCACACACATCCTTGTATATACTGCGGCGTATTTTTTTATCCGGGTCAAATTTGAGCTTTGTTTCAAGCGGTGCGTTAAGGCCTAAAAGCGATACGGTAAAACAGCCTGACGGATAAACGTAAAAGCTATCCCCGATAATTTCGGTGAAGCCGTGCCTTTGCCTTAAAGTGTTAATTTTTTCAACTATTTCTTGCTCGTTAAAATTAAAGGTCAGGTTCCAAATTATATCTATATTCTTTGTGTCAGCATTATATTTTGCGTATTGCAGACCGTAATTTCCAACTATATCAAAGGGAAGTCTTCCTATTTGATTAAAAATTCTGTCGGGCAAACCCGCCCCCGCCATAACGATACTGTATTTTTCATTAAGCTTTTTAAGAGCTTCGAAATTCTCTTTTTCTATCGGTTGCTTGTGTTGGGTGAGTGTGCCGTCAAGGTCGAGTGCTATTAATTTAATATTTGCTTTATTAAACATTTAAAACCTCGAAATAATTATTTAAAACGAACGTCACAGCCGAGCGCTGTTTGACATTCGGTAAGACCTGCAGCTAAAATTGCCTTGGTGCGCTCGTATGAAGCGGAGGCTTTTTTACTGGCAGCAGCGTCAAGACCTACCGATGAACCGCTGTCAGCCGTTTCAAGCGGATACATTGTATACTGGTATCCCGAGCCGCCTTTATATTTATTAACCCAAGTGGGTATTACGTCAACGCTAGATAAAACGACGTCACCGTTGCTGTATTTATCGAAGGTGTAATAAAACAGCACACCGTCCTCTGTGTGACCTGAGGGACAGCTATCCATAAGCTCCTGCCTTTGATTTGAAATTGCGTTTCCTGTAGAGTATATGCAAACCGAGGTGTTTTGGCTATCCTCAGAATGTAAAAGTTTCATAGGCTGTATAACGTGGGGATGACCGCCCACAATAACGTCAACACCTAAATTGCATAGCTTTTGAGAAATGGTATCCTGATAGGTGTTTTGTTTCAGCTGATATTCGTTGCCCCAGTGCATATAGAAAACTATTGCCTCGGCGCCGTCCTTTTTCATATCCTCTATCATCTGCTCGGCGGTAGAGTAAAAGGTGTCTAAATGATTATAGCAAAAGGTGTTAATAAGGCTGTTTGCCTCACTTTTGGTTTCTCTGCCGTTAATTGACAGTACACCGCTTGAACTCATAGTAGAATAGGTAAAGTTTGTAATACCTATTTTAATACCGTTTACATTTTTAACTAAGTATGATGGGTCAGAAGGTGTCTCTTTGGTGCCGATAAAATCTAACTTTTTGGATTTTAGCACGTTTGCAGTGCGCTTTAGTCCCGAAAGTCCCATATCGTAGCAGTGGTTGTTAGAGGTCAGCACTAAATTTATTCCCGCGCTTTTTATAACGTCTGCTAAAGAGTCAGGGGTGTTGAAAACAGGGTAACCCGAATAACTAGCGGATGTACCACCTAGCGCTACCTCTAGATTTATAACAGCTAAATCAGAATCTTTAAAGTATGAGGAAACAGGACCGAAAAAGGCAGAAAAATCGTATTCGCCGTTTTTGGTCTTTGCACC
>JAZLAD010000095.1:0-3081 GCA_045613005.1 Acutalibacteraceae bacterium
ATCGGCGGCTTTTTTAATCAGATATCTATTGCCGACAAGCTCTCGTTTTGCATAATGTCCCGTTGCGGTAAAATCGCAACCGAGAGAAAGAGCCTTTTCTTGCATAAGACCGAATTTTATCTGCTTGTTGCACACAACGCAGGGGTTTGGTGTGCCGCCCTCTATATACTCGTTTACGAAGTAATCGACTATTTTTTTAGAAAAATCCTCTCGCAAATCAATTTGTGAGTGTGGTATGTTCAAACTGTCGCAAACTGTCCTTGCCGCTATAGATTCTTCGGTTAACGCGTTATCTTCAAGCGGAAAATTATCAAAAAGGCGCATTGTAACACCAAGCAGGTCAAAGCCTTCGTTTTTAAGTAGTACCGCTGCCACAGACGAATCAACTCCGCCACTCATTCCAAGTGCTACCCTTTGCATACCTTTCCCTCTTTTCTATTTGTTTTTCTTTTTGTGGATATTTCTAATTGTCTTCTTTTTCTTTAGCGGTGCGTGTGTTTGAGCACCTTTTGGTCTATCGTCAGGCACTAAGCAGCCTTTTCTATTTCCTATAAGGTCGTATCTTCCCGCCTTTTTAAGCGCTATGGTCACTATTTTGCGGTTTTCAGGTTTAAAATACTGTAAAAGTGCTCTTTGCTCTGCCTTTTCCTCAGGAGTTTTCGGCACGTAGACCTTTTCCATTGTGAAAGGGTCAAGCCCTGTGTAGAACATACAGGTTGAAACAGTGCCCGGTGTGGGATAAAAGTCCTGCACCTGTTCAGGATGCATACCCTCTTTTTTAAGAAAAAGGGCTAATTCAATAGCATCGTTTATAGTGCTTCCAGGGTGGGACGACATAAGATACGGCACTAAAAACTGCTTTTTGCCAACACTCTCGGTTATTTCATAAAACCTCTTTTTAAAGCGCTCGTAAATACTGACGTCAGGTTTTCCCATACACTTTAAAACGTTTTTAGAGCAATGCTCGGGCGCTACCTTTAGCTGACCGCTTACGTGGTGCTCGACAAGTTCTTTAAAAAATTCCTCGTTCTTATCGTAAATTAAGTAATCAAAGCGAATACCCGAACGGATAAACACCTTTTTTACACCCTTTATTTTGCGAAGTTTTCGAAGAAGCGATAAATAATCGCTGTGGTCAACATTTAGTGCCGCACATTTATTTGGCGCTAAACACTTTTTGTCGGGGCAAAGACCGTATTTTCCCTGTTTTTTACAGGACGGAAAGCGGAAATTAGCAGTAGGTCCGCCAACGTCGTGAATATAGCCTTTAAAATCCTTGTCAGCAGCTATCTTTTCAGCCTCGGCTACAACCGATTCGTGACTTCTAGAAGATATTGCTCTGCCCTGATGGTAGGCTAGCGCGCAGAAATTACAGGCGCCAAAGCAACCTCTGTTGTGGATTATTGAAAATTTAACCTCTTCGATACCGGGCACACCGCCAAGCTTTTCATAGGACGGGTGGTAATTTCTCATAAAGGGAAGCGAATAAACCTTGTCCATTTCCTCGGTGTCAAGAGGGTCACTCGGCTTGTTCTGAACAACAATTAAATCGCCGTGGCGCTGAATTAAACGGTTACCGCGCACAGCGTCGTGCTCTGACTGTTGCAGTCTGCAAGAAATAGCATACTGCTTTTTGCCCTTTTCGCTATTCTCGCTTACCGCCTCAAATGACGGACATTCCTTAGTGCCCTCTAAAAATTCATATCGGTCTGTTTTTACAGCGTAGCAGGTGCCGTCGATATCCTTTAAATCGCGAACGCTCTCACCCGAATTTAAACGATGTGCCACCTCTTTTATATGGCGTTCGCCCATACCGAACATAAGAAGGTCGGCGCCTGATTCTAACAGTATAGAAGGGCGAACCGAGTCAGACCAATAATCATAGTGTGCAAAGCGGCGAAGCGAGGCTTCGATTCCGCCGATACATACGGGCATATCGTCACCAAAAATTCGCTTTATAGCCTTTGAATATACCGTCACCGCCCTGTCGGGTCGCTTTCCCGCTTTGCCGCCCGCAGTGTAGGCATCATCGCTTCTGCGTTTTTTTGCGGCGGTGTAGTGCGCCACCATAGAATCAATATTACCGCTGTTAACTAAAAAGGCTAAACGCGGTCTGCCAAAACGCTTATAATCATCGTCGTTTTGCGGCTGTGAAACGATGCAAACTCTAAATCCCTCGCTTTCTAAAACACGGGAGATTATAGCCGTGCCAAAGCTAGGGTGGTCAACGTAAGCGTCGCCTGTAACGATTACAAAGTCGGCTGCTTCCCATCCATAGTTTTCCATTTCTTTTTTATAAAGCGGCAAAAACGGCATAATATTTTGCTCCTAAAATAAATATATATTTAACATAGTATAGCATAAATTATACGTTATGACAAGTTTTTTAAGGGAGGAAATATAAATGGATGAAATATATTCCGATAACACCCGAAAAGGACAAAAAAAGTTTTTGGTATCGGCTCTGATTTTAGAGGGAAGCGCTGTGGTGATAATGATAGCACTGCTTTTAAGCTTGCGATTTTTTACACCTAAATTTTTTAAAAACGTCAGAACCTTTTACATTGAAAACCTCTGCTTTAATGCGGCAGAGATTTAAGGATTTTTAAAATGAATTTTAAAATATTTTCAACTAAAATTTACGTATCGGTGCTGTTTGTAGCTGTGATAATTTTTATGCTTAGTATCGACAAAACAGGACTAGCACCCTTTTGTCTAATGGCTGTTTTTATCCACGAATTTTCCCACCTTTTGTGGATGAAAAAGGAAAACTGCGCACCAAAGGAAATAAGGCTAACCCCTGCCTTAGTCGGCATTATAAGGGAGTTTAACTGCAGTATATCTGCCGAGAGAAAAATAGCGCTTGCAGGGCCTCTTGGCAATATTTTTACAGGTCTTATTTTTGCGCTTTTATTCTTAATTTTTAAGAAAACTGCCGTGCTCGAATTTGCTCTCCTTAATTTTATAACCGCCGCCTTTAACCTGCTTCCAGTAGTGGGTCTTGACGGCGGCACTGTGCTTGTCTGCACCCTTTCAAAATGTAAAGTACCAAGGCAAAAAGCCGAACAAATCTTGCGGCTT
>JAZLAD010000096.1:0-6693 GCA_045613005.1 Acutalibacteraceae bacterium
CATTATAAAAGGCTTCATATTCCTCTTTCTTCATAGGACAGTTAATATAGTCGCCCTCAGAGTCTTCATCACTGTAACGCGACGCAAAAAAGGCTTTTGACATATCAACGCTTTCTTTTGTAACAATAGGAGCTGCCGCATCATAAAAACTTAAAGAGCCAGTTTCTAAAAACTTTTCCAGGTTCTTAGCAAGTTCCAAATCGGTTAGCGGACCTGTTGCTAAAACAGTAATTCCATCTTTTGGTAATTCTGTTACAACCTTGTTTTTAACCGTAATGTTAGAATTAGACGATACTTTTTCGGTAATAATTTTCGAAAAAATATCACGGTCAACCGCTAAAGCACCGCCCGCCGCAACCGAAGCTCTATCAGCAGCTTCTAGGCAAACAGAACCTAATAATCGCATTTCCTGTTTTAAAAGCCCTGCCGCAGAATCAAGCCTTGCAGCTTTTAGTGAGTTTGAGCAGACAAGCTCTGCAAAAAGGTCAGTTTTATGTGCCGGCGTATGCTTTTGAGGTTTCATTTCAATTAAATCGACCTTAATACCCCTGTTAGCGATTTGCATTGCCGCTTCGCAACCCGCAAGACCGGCACCGATTACGGTAATTTTATTCATTATTTGCCTTACCTGTTTTTGATTTTGTGGTTTTTCTTGAAGGACATTCTGCATTCATACAATACTTTCTGCCTCTGATACCGTTTATAATATATCCACCGCAATCCTTGCATATATCACCCGTAGGAATTCCCGGTGAAGCAAAATCGCAGTTAGGATATGCAGAGCAGCCGTAAAATTTCTTGCCCTTTTTAGAAGTTTTCTTTAAGAGCTTTGCTCCGCATTTTGGACATGGCTGAGTTATCTCGTCCTCGGGAACAGGCTTGGTGTTCTTGCACTGTGGATAACCTGGACAAGCCAGGAATTTACCGTAGCGACTTGTTCTGATAACCATTTTTCTGCCACATTTATCACAAATTACGTCGGTTTCAACTGCAGGAACTTTAACGTGCTTTCCATCCATTAACGCCTCAGCCTTTTTGAAAAGAACGTCAAAATCGCTGTAAAACTCATTAAGTGTATCAATCCAACCAAGTTCACCCATACCGATTTTATCAAGCTTCTTCTCAAAACCTGCGGTAAACTTAACATCAACTATCGGTTTGAAATGCTGTGCGATTAAATCGGATACCACAATACCTAGCTGTGTCGGTTTTAGTTGTTTCTTTTCGCGCTCAATATAGGTACGCTGTAAAATATTGGAAATAATCGGAGCATAGGTAGAAGGTCTGCCGATGCCGTTTTCATCGAGCGCCTTAATTAGAGTTGGCTCTGTGTATCTTGCGGGTGGCTGTGTGAAATGCTGATTAGGTGACAGTTCTTTAAGTTTTAATACGTCACTTACAGACATTTCGGGAAGTGATACGCCATCCTCTGAGTCTTCGTCCTTACCCTCTTCGTAAAGCACTGTGAAGCCGTCAAAATCAACAGTATATCCGTTCGCCTTAAACAAATAATCGTTTGCAGTAATATCAACAACAACAGTTTTTTGAACACAAGCAGACATAAGCGAAGCTATAAAACGCTCCCAAATAAGCTTATAAAGTTTGTATTGCTCGGTTGAGAGTACGTCCTTTGCCTTTTCAGGAGTCAAGGTAATAATTGTTGGTCTGATAGCCTCGTGTGCATCCTGAGCGCCACTCTTTGTTTTAAAATATCTGGGCTTAGACGGAAGATATTTAGCACCATACTGTGACGTGATATACGTATTAGCAGAAGCTCTTGCCTCTTCGGAAATACGTAAAGAGTCGGTTCTCATATAGGTTATAAGACCCGTAGCACCATATCCGGGTACCTCTAGACCCTCATAAAGCTGCTGCGCTATACGCATAGTACGCTGACCTGTAAAGCCTAGCTTTCTTGAAGCCTCTTGCTGAAGTGTTGAGGTAATAAAAGGCGGAGCAGGTTGCTTATTACGAACGCCTTTTTTAATGTTTGAAACTGTAAACGTGGCATCGTCAAGTGATTTGACTATTTTTTGCGCATCTTCACCACAAGAAATTGTATCAAGTTTATTTCCGTCAGCAGTGCCATAGAGCTTGGCAATAAAGGATTTTCTACCCGATTGAAGCTTTGCTTCAACTGTCCAATACTCTTCACTGTTAAATGCGGAAATCTCACGCTCTCTATCAACAATAAGTTTCAATGCTACTGTTTGCACTCTTCCGGCAGAGAGACCGCTTTTAACCTTTTTCCAAAGGAAAGGACTTAATTTATAACCAACTATTCTATCAAGAACTCTCCTTGCCTGCTGTGCATCAACAAGATTTAAATCAATTTTTCTAGGATTATTAATACCTGTTTTAATGCCTGAATCGGTAATTTCATTAAAGGTAATTCTGTTTGTATCTTCAAGGTTAAGACCTAGTATTTGAGCTAAGTGCCAAGAAATTGCTTCGCCTTCTCTATCAGGGTCGGTTGCGAGAAGTACAGCATCACTTTCCGCGGCGGCATTCTTTAAATTTTTAATAACGTCACGCTTATCAGTCATATTTGAATACTCAAGCTTAAATCCGTTGTTAACGTCTACACCCATTTTTGATTTTGGTAAATCTCTTATATGACCCATAGAGGCCATAACGTTATATTCAGCACCAAGAGATTTCTTGATACTTTTAATTTTCGAAGGCGACTCTACAATAACCAATTTTGCCATTGATTTTTCTCCTTTGGTTTATAATTTTTTATACATACCGCCAGGAAGCGTTTCAATCAGATGCTCCATTTCAAGTTCGGTAAGAGCTGTTAAAATTTCATCATCAGATAAATTACAGCTTAATAAGTCATCAGCGGTGAATTTCTCCATATCTATATAATTATATACTATTTGTGCCTCTTTTGAAAGACCTTCTGCATAATTTTTTTGAATTTTTGTGATTTTTTGCTCAGTTTTTTGAGTTTTAGACCTTTTTATAGGCTGGAATGCCTTTTTTAAATCAAGTTTATCGCAATATTCTGAAATGTAAACGTTAAAAACGTCGCTGATATCTAAAAGTGGAATCGCGCCGTCGCGCAAAAGCTTGTTTGAACCTTTGTAATGTTCAAGCGTTGGATTGCCAGGTATTACAAAAACGTCTTTTCCCTGTTCTAAAGCGTGATTGGCAGTAACAATAGCACCGCTTCGCTCATCGCCTTCAACAACTATTGTACCGAGAGATAGTGCCGACATAATACGGTTTCTGATAGGAAAGGTGTATTTACTCGTTTTATATTCGGGCGGATATTCAGAAAGCAGGCAACAATTTTCTGCAATTTGTTCTCTTAAAACTTTGTTTTCAGGCAAATAATTTACAAGATGACCGCAACCTAACATTCCCATAGTTTTACCGCCTGCATCAAGTGCCGCCTTGTGTGCCATTTTATCACTGCCTTTAGCTGCGCCGCTTAAAACTATAAAACCTGCCTTAGCCAATCTATACGATAAAGAATAAGAGGCTTTTGCGCCAAAATCAGAAACCTCGCGCGGTCCTACTACACAAATTACCGGTAACGTATCAACAGGCGGAAAGGTACCTTTGTAAAAAATCACAAGCGGCGGTGTAGAGATGTTTATAAGTCTTTCAGGATATTCTATATCGGTTATCAGCAATAGTCTTATAGCGTTTTCATTACATTTGCGGATAACCTCATCGGCAAATTCATAGTTGAAATTTTTCAACTTTGATAACGTTTGAGGTGGCAAATCAAGCCTTGAAACCGATTTGGTAATATCGGTGTAAATTTGATCTGAAGCTTTTAAAAGCTCATAAACCGTGTTGGCGGTTTTTGTGGCAAATCCAAGATAATGCTGTAGGGATATTAAGTTTCTAGCAGCAAAAAATCTATTCTCCACAAAATCACCACCAAATAATTTATTTTTTAAGTTCCCACATCGCTATCGCGGCGGCGGCAGCAGCATTGAGCGATTCTGCACTGCCAAGCATTGGGATTGTAATCTTTTTAAAGGCATTATCTGCCGTTTCTTTGGTTATACCATTAGCCTCGTTGCCGATAATTAATACGTCACCGTCTTTAAATTCAACCGAAGTGATTTTTTCGGCAGAGGAATCAACAACACATGCAAAACTTCTAAGCGAGTGTTCAGTAATAAAAGCAGTTAAATCATCCGTAATATACAAGGGTAATCTAAGTAACGTTCCCATAGAAGCCCGAAGTGACTTTGGTGAAAACGGGTCGCAACCCGATTTTAAAACTATACCATTTATTCCAAGCGCCTCGGCAGTCCTTGAAATAGCACCAAGATTTGAAGGGTCTTGAACGTTTTCGAGTGCTATATATCTACCTTTTTTGTCAACACATTTATTTTTTTCAGGAATTTTCACAAGTGTAATAATTCCTTGCGGTGAATCTGTGTCAGAAATTTTCGCGAATAAAGAATCCGGTATAAGATAGATTGAAACGGAATTATCTGATAGTTTTTCTATACTCTCTTCCTGTTTTTTTAAAAAGGCTTCGCTGACAATCAGTTTATCAAACACTATGCCGTTTTCTAGCGCATCAAAGCAAATTCTAAGTCCTTCAAGCACAAATAAACCGTTTTCTTTACGCGCTTTAGAAGAATCTCGTAGTGAGCATACAAGCTTGATAAGCGGATTGTCCTTAGCAGTTATTTTATTGAAATCGAGCATTATTTCACCTTCTTAAACTAACTTTAAATAGCAAAAATTCGCCCGAGAAATTTCTCGGGCGATATAAATTTTATTTGCTAAGAGCCTTTTCAGCAGTCTTAACAAGTGCAGCAAAACCAGCTGCATCGTTAACAGCAATATCAGCAAGCATCTTACGGTTAATCTGAACGCCTGCCTTATTTAAACCGTTCATAAATGTTGAATAGTTCATACCGTTCATCTTTGCTGCTGCAGATATACGAGTAATCCAAAGACGACGGAAATCACGCTTCTTAAGTCTGCGTCCGATGTAGGCATAGTTGCCTGACTTCATAACAGCCTCTTTAGCAGTCTTAAAGAGCTTAGATTTAGCGCCAAAATAACCCTTGGCAAGTTTTAAAACTTTATTTCTTCTCTTGCGTGTAGCTAACGCACCTTTTACACGAGCCATTTCAAGTAACCTCCACTAATTTAATTCCTATTATTTATAGGGAATCATTTTCTTTACTGCTGCAACGTTTGTTACATCAGCACATACTGTCTTGCGAAGATTTCTCTTACGCTTTGTTGTTTTCTTGTTAAGAATGTGTGACTTGAAAGCATGAGCACGTTTAACCTTGCCGGTCTTTGTGAGCTTAAAGCGTTTCTTAGCGCCACTGTGTGTTTTGATCTTAGGCATTTTTAAGTCCTCCTATAATATAAACTTTATTTACCGGATTTGGGAGCCAAAAACATTAACATATTGCGTCCCTCAATCTTTGCAGCCTTTTCAACTGTTGAAACCTCGCTGCAGTATTCTGCAAAACGAGCCATGGTTTCTAATCCTATTTCCGGATGTCCCATTTCACGACCTCTGAAACGAATGGAAACCTTAACCTTATCGCCGTCCTTTAAGAAGCGGATGGCGTGATTACCCTTTGTTTCAAAATCGTGTTTATCAATGCTAAGGCCTAAACGGATTTCCTTAATATCGATAACCTTCTGATTTTTCTTAGCGTCCTTCTCGCGCTTTGCCTGTTCGAAACGATACTTACCGTAATCCATTATCTTGCACACCGGTGGAACGGCGTTTGGAGAAATGTTTACGAGATCAAGATCCTTGGCATAAGCACTTTCAAGAGCCTTTGCTATTGGTAAGATACCTAGCTGTGAACCATCAGAATCGATAACACGAACTTCCTTAAATTTGATACCTTCATTGATTGCTAATTCTTTGCTGCTGATTGTGAAGCACCTCCGTAATTCAGTAAAAAACAATATAATAACAAAGGCGCAGACATAGTATCTGCGCCTAAAAAGCCATAAACCTAACTTTTTATCAACCGTCGAATAACACATCGATCGGTGAGAACGCAGAGTGTTCTACTTCTTTGTCCTAAGTATTATAACACAAAATTCCAATTTGTCAAGGGGGAATTTTTAGGCACAAACAAATTTTAGAAATTACAAATGTTAGATGTTGTATTTTCTTTCTATTTCTATAGCTTTATTCTTGAGTTCGATAAATTCTCTTTCGTTTCTAACCCCATCAAACCAACTCCAACCAGATTGATTGGTAAGCGGTTCTGATACGTGTGTAGTGCAAACACCGTAATATTTATACTTGCTGTTTCCAAGATATATCTTACTGTTGCCGTCAGTTCTTGAAAAACGTATATTATTGAACAATGATAATCTACCCACCGTAAGTTTTTCTTCCTTTGAAAACGAATACCACTGTTCATATTTTTTCAAGCCTTTTTCGAGATTTTTATATCCGAGTTCTTGGTTTCTGAAAAGACAGGGGACGGTTCTATGTCCTGGTGTATTTTTCAACTATTCCCTGTCTTCTCGAAGTGCTTTATTTTTTTAGCACGCTGAAAGGGATTTTTCCGCGCACCACCGTGCGCTATCGCCTCGCTTACGCTCGTTACCCACGGGCTTTGCAACCGTTCACCGAAAGGATGCAATTTGCCTTACGGCAAACCGCCCTTGTTCGAATCCCTTTTTTAGATAAAAATTAAATGAGAGTGACATCTTCGATGTCACTCT
>JAZLAD010000097.1:0-2764 GCA_045613005.1 Acutalibacteraceae bacterium
AAAAGGCGACCACAAGGTTACGTCGTGTCCTGAATCAAAAGCAGTGATAGCAAGTGCCGTACCCCATCCGCCTGAACCTAAAATTGTAATTTTAGCCATATTATTTCCTCTTTACAGTAAATCTCTTTTCTTCGCCTTTGATAAGTCGCTTTATATTAGCACTATGCTTTACAAAAACGATAACGCCCATTATGCCACACATTATAATTTGCGGAATTTTGTTTGCGGTATCGGTTGTGAATATACAAGACATAACAACTACCGTAACCGTAGCCATAAGAGAGCTTAAAGAAACTATTCTAACCAGTAGTAAGCCTAAAGCAAAAACTCCAAGACCCGTTGCTATTGCGATAGGACAGCAGACCAAGAATATTCCAACGCTTGTAGCGACACCCTTACCGCCCTTAAATCCAAAGAAAATCGGAAAGATGTGACCTATCATACAGGCTACACCGCAAACATATGCGCCGTAAATTGGCTCTGCCCAAATAGCATCTGAGTTTTCAGCAATATACTTAAATATAAGCTCACCCGCTTTACAGGCGATAAAACCCTTTAAAGCATCACAAACAAAGGTTAAGATTCCAGGTAGCAATCCTACCGAGCGCATAACGTTGGTGGTTCCTGCATTTCCGCTACCCTTTGAGCGAACGTCCTCCTTTGAAAACGCTCTAGAAAAGATAACGGCAAAGCTTACACTACCTATAAGATACGCTATTAAAACCGAAACAATGCCTAGCAGTGTCACTATTTTTCTCCTCTCTCTCTTATCACAAACCTCACGGGTGTGCCCTCAAGTCCAAAGGTTGAGCGTATCTGATTTTCAAGATAGCGCTGATACGAAAAATGAAAAAGGTCTGCCCTGTTGCAGAAGCAAACAAAGGTTGGCGGACAGGTGGAAGCCTGAGTCATATAATAAATTCTAAGTCTCTTACCCTTGTCTGTCGGCGGTTGCACCCTTGCCGTTGCATCTGCCAAAATATCATTTAGTTTTCCTGTTGAAATTCTCATCGTATTCTGAGAATAAACGTATTTTATAAGTTCAAACAAACGGTCGATACGCTGACCTGTTTTTGCTGATATAAATATGATGGGTGCAAACGGCATAAATGAAAAATCGTTCATAAGCTTTTTGCGGTATTTATCCATTGTTGTACCGTCTTTTTCAACGATATCCCACTTATTAACAACGATTATACAAGCCTTACCCTGTTCTAGCGCTATTCCCGCAACCTTTGAATCCTGTTCGGTAAAGCCGTCAACACCGTCAATCATAACAACGCAAACGTTAGAGCGTTCCACCGCCATTTTAGCACGCATTACGCTGTATTTTTCGATTTTATCCTCTACCTTGCTTTGTCTTCTTAGTCCTGCAGTATCGATAAAATTGAATATTCCGTACTCGTTTTCAACCCTCGTATCAATAGCGTCTCTTGTAGTACCCGCTATGTTTGATACTATCGAGCGCTCCTCACCCGAAATTTTATTTACAAGTGACGATTTACCCGCATTCGGTTTACCAATAACCGCAACGTTTATAACGTCGCTCTCGTCATCTTCAAACTCTTCTTCTGGCAGATACTCAAAAGCAGCATCTAACAGATCGCCTGTGCCGTGACCGTGTACCGAAGAAACTGCGATAGGGTCGCCAAGTCCTAAATTGTAGAACTCATAAAACTCGGCAGGAATATTGCCTATGGTATCGCATTTGTTAACGCAAAGTACTATAGGCTTACCGCTTCTCTGGAGCATTGACGCTATTTCCATATCGGTTGCAGTAACGCCTGTTTTTAAATCGGTAACAAATATTATTACGTTTGCCGTATCAATAGCAAGCTGTGCTTGTGAGCGCATACCCGCAAGGATTATGTCGTTGGTTTTAGGTTCAATACCGCCTGTATCCACAAGCATAACCTTTCTACCAAGCCACTCAGCGTCACCGAAAATTCTATCTCTTGTAACACCCGGCGTATCGTCAACTATGGATAAACGCTGACCTATAAGTTTATTAAAGAGAGTTGATTTACCAACGTTTGGTCTGCCTACAACAGCAATTACAGGTTTTGCCATTTTACTTCTCCTTTCGAAAGGAACTAATTTCCAAGTATTGCATCAGTTAGACTGTATCCGTCACAGTCTACAACCGTAATTTTTACGTTAAGTTTTTTCGATAATTCCTCAACCGTTATACTATCAAGGAACATATCTCTTTCTTTTCTAAGCATTGCAGACGGAATAAGAAGCTCACTTCCTAAATTCTTATCCTTTAACTGCTCGTATATATCGGTAGCAGTAACAAGCCCTGCAACCGTTATTCTCTCACCAAAAAAATTATTAATTATGCCGTAAACGTCGCATCTTAGTCCCTGCGCTTTTTCAGAACAAAGGTCTACTACGTGTTTAATAAGTGGCTGTGCGGCAACTCCTGTAGCAATAGAAATATGGCGGTTAGTTTTGGTTTGCTCTATATCATCCAGCGCCGCTCTAGCATCAGCTTTTAAAAGTGCCCAAAGACCTACGCCGTTTTCAAGCTGTAAAAAATCTCCGTAATAAGAGGCTTCGGGTATTTCTCTATCCGACAAAAGATAAAACTCATCGGCGGCATAAATTCTTCTATCTCCGTATTTTTCTAAGCATTTATCCCCTGCCTTATCGATTATATCTATAACCGCGTTAGCAGTTTCCTTGCAGAATGGCTTTAACGGCTCTAAGCCCTCTCTATATTTTGTAAGACCTACGGGCACTGCCGCAATACACTCAACGT
>JAZLAD010000098.1:0-4856 GCA_045613005.1 Acutalibacteraceae bacterium
AACGGTATTGACGGTAAGCGTTTTGATAACGTTTATAATACACTTAAAAACGTAGACCATTATATGGCACTTGCTGACTTTGCAGATTATTCCTGTGCACAAAAGAAGGCAACTGCGCTTTATAACGATAAGCTGCTTTGGAACAAAATGTCGCTTAATAATATCGCGAAATCAGGTATCTTTGCAGCCGACCGTTCAATTAGCGACTACGCAAATAACATCTGGCATATAAAGCCTGTTGAGTAATTTATGAATTATTATCCTTTTGATTCAAGAAATCCTTTATATACAAACAAAATTGGTGCTATAGCCTCGGGGGAAACCCTGAGGCTTAGACTGCTTTTGCATAAAGATGCTATGTGCTACAGCGCCTTTGTTTGTATTATGAGCGATGATGGGGATTTAAAGGAAATAAAACTAGAGCCAAAGGAATGGATCGAGGACTATCAGTTTTTTGATTGCGAAATTAAACTTTTAGAAGGGCTTTATTGGTATTATTTCAGATATGAAAGCGCACACGGTCGCTTTTTCGTAACTAAAACTGAAACCTCGCTTGGTATTGTAACCCAAGATTCAAACGTTACAAAATGGCAAAAAACAGTTTACGACAAGAATTTTACAACACCCGATTGGCTGTCAGGCGGTATAATATACCAAATTTTCCCTGACCGTTTCTTTAATTCGGGTGAGAAAAAGCAAAACGTACCCGAGGATAGATTTATTGTAACCGATACAAAAAAACAACCCGAGCATAGACAAAAAAACGGGATGTGCAGTCTAGGAAACGACTACTATTGCGGTGACCTTAAAGGTATCGAGCAAAAACTAGATTATATTAAGTCTCTGGGCGTAAATTGTATATACTTAAACCCTATTTTCGAGGCTCATTCAAACCATAGATACAACACTGCCGACTATATGAAGATCGACCCATCTTTAGGCACACAGGACGATTTTAAAAGCCTTTGCAAAACTGCTGAAGATAAGGGTATTGCGATAATACTTGACGGTGTGTTTTCCCATACGGGTGATGATAGTATTTATTTTAATAAACGTCGCAGATATGGGGATGGCGGAGCCTTTAATGACCGTAACTGTGAATACGGTAGTTGGTACTTATTCGGTGATTACGACTGGGGATATTCTACTTGGTGGGGAGTGCCCACTCTTCCCGAGGTTAATGAGGACGATGAAAAATTCACCGAATTTATAACGGGTGAAAACGGCGTTATAAAAAAATGGCTAAGGCTAGGTGCTTCCGGCTTTAGACTTGACGTTGCTGACGAATTGCCCGATAACTTTTTAGATAAGGTAAGAGAATGTCTTAAAACCGAAAAAAGCGACGCCTTTCTTTTAGGTGAAGTTTGGGAAGATGCCTCTAATAAGATAAGCTACGGTAATCGCCGCCGATTTTTAAGAGGAAAACAGCTTGATTCGGTTATGAATTATCCTTTCTGCAATGCGATAATCGACTTTATCTGTACAGGCGACTCTAATAAGCTAAACAATACAGTTTTAGATATTCTCGAAAACTATCCTGAATGTGCAGTAAAGCTTCTTATGAATCATATAGGTACACACGATACTGCAAGGATTGTAAACCGCATAGCTAAATATAATCAGTTTGTGGGAGACAGACAGTGGCAGTCAGAAAACTCACTTAATTATGATGAATATAACAACGCTCTCTCCCTTTTAAGATTGGCGGCGATTATACAGTATACCTTGCCGGGCATCCCTTCACTATATTACGGTGACGAAGCGGGTATGCAGGGCTTCTTAGACCCGTTTTGCCGTGGTTTCTACCCTTGGGGTGAAGAAAATAAAGAACTGCTTGAATTTTATAAAGACTTGGGTAATTTCAGAATTGGCTCTAAAGCCTTTAGCGGCACCGAGTATATTCCCGTTATAGCAGAGCAGGGAATAATAGCATACCTTAGAAAAAATGAGGATAGCGTATGCTTTATCGCCGTTAACGTAAGCGGTCATACAAAAGAAATTAATCTGCCAAAAGAAATAAAGGATTATAAACGCTATTTCGGTAATGCGCCTCAAAACGATTTGATTATTTTAAACGATAGGGAATTTACTGTCATAGCAAAATAAAAACCGTTTCTCGTTTAAGCGAGAAACGGTTTTTGTTATTCTTCTAATTCCGAAATATCAACTGCAACGTTATGCGGAATTTCTTTCCATTCAACCTTCATAAACATCGCAATAAGCATTGAAATTTTACCTATAAGGTCAAACATCGGGAACGTAAGACAAAACCATATTTTTTTATAAAGCTTCATACGTTTAATTCGCTTATGCTCGATTATAAAGACGTAAACTGCAGTAAATATGGCCTTAAAATAGGAATTTAGAGTCCACGCAACAAAGAAAAGTGCCAATAGCCCTATAGCGTTTGCACCCGCGCTCTTAAAGGGAGAAATACCGAACCAAGAGAAAAGCTTTCTCAAAAAGTTTGGAGCATAGTTTTCGGTTACGTAAATGCCACCCATAAGAACTAATGCTATTCTTAGTAAGAAAACAATAATCTTTTTCAAGGTGTAAAGAAGTGAACTTGGGAAAACTACAGTCAGCATATCAAAACTCATAAATCTGAGTCTTAAATTGTTAAATAATTTTCTTCCTCGAGAAACCTCGCGAACCTCTCCTGTGGCGTAATCCTTATTAGCCATGCCGCCTGTTACAAATATATGACCTAAGAGCGAAGGACCTGTTTCACCGAGTGCTTGTAGGTGACCCTTTGCCCATCTGATACGCTGACGCATAGCGATTTTTATGCTTGTCGGCTGTTCGTCGTAAAACATTGCATCGTGGTTGTATGAAATTTTATATCCTCTTGCTACCGCATCGGCACAAAACGCGCGGTCTTCGGTAAGACTTGTATAGTTCCAACCGTCGCGAATTATTTCGTTGGCAAAAAGGAAGCCCGTACCCTGAATTCTTGTTGCCAAATGCATAAGAGAACGCGCCCTATGCTCGTTTCTAACCGTTCTTAACCAATGTATAGCGTACGAAGCGCTAATCCAGTTGTCAGCAAAGTTTTTGGTGTTGCGGTAGGAGGTTATTATCTTTTCACCCGCATCAAAGGAATCGTTCATTCTTGCCATAAAGTTTTTGTCAAGTAGGTTGTCTGCATCAAAAATACAGTAACCCTCAAAAGCCTCTATTCCATAGTCCTTTCTGATACATTCAACCAAGAACTGTAGCGCAAAGCCTTTGGTCTTGCGCGTAGAGTCAAATCTTTCGTAGCATATAGCACCTGCATCTCTTGCTACCTTAGCCGTATTATCGGTACAGTTATCGGCAACAACGAAAATAGAAAGCTTGTCCTCAGGGTAGTTTTGCTTTTTTATACTCTCGATAAGCTTTACAATTACCGCTTCTTCGTTTCTTGCCGCAATTAAAATTGCATATTTGTGAAAATTTTTAGCTTCCTTAAATTTTCTGGTGCAAAAGACACCTAAAATTTTATAAACTATGCGGTACTTATAAATGTAAGTTACAGTAGTGGAAATCGTATTTAAAATTTTAATTATAGTAAGCAAAATGCTCAATACATCACTTCCAAAAAAGTCATTTAAACGAGTAACAAATATTATAGCGCAAAATCAAACTATTTGTCAACCTATTTGACCTAATATTATATATCCTACAGCTAAAAAGAATAGTTGCTTCAAAAATTTTCTAGAGTTTTAAAAAGCCTTTTTGGTTGACATAAATTATAAAAAATAGTATAATTACCATGAATGAAAATGCGGTTATTTTTTAAAAAGGAGTCGCAGTATGTCGAAATACAAAAGATTATGCAGTATAGCGCTTGCCATAACCGTTTTGTTAACAGCTCTATTACAGGGCTTTTATGTGTTTGCAACAACACAGGATGGTATGATTAACGGAGAAAACGTGGGACTAAGAAGTGAGCCTTCTTCCGAATCTGCCCGCCTGCTAAACCTGAATAATAAAGAGTTAGTAACTATTCTTGAAACAGTAGAGGGCAACGAGGCCGAGAACGGCCATGGCACTACTTGGTATAAAATCAAGCGGGCAGACGGACAAGAGGGCTATGTTTACGGCTTTTACGTTATTATAATTCCGCCACTTGGCGATGAAAACTTTGAAAATTTCCCTGAAAGCTATCGTGAGGCACTAAGGCAGCTACAGGCTATTTATCCCAATTCAAGATTTGTTGCTGATAATTTAGATATAACCTTTGAAGAAGCGGTTAACATTCAGTTTACCACGGCACAACGTAAACAGGTAACAGCATCAAACGGATATTCCTGGCGCTCAATGCATCAAGGGGCATACAACTGGCAAAACGGTACATACATCAATAACAACGGCGGTTGGGTTTCTGCCTCTAAATCTATAATTTCTTATTATTTAGACCCCAGAAACTTTTTAGAGCACGATAGCGTGTTTATGTTTGTACAGCAGTCCTACAACCCGACACAAACGACAGATATGGTTAGAACTGCCGTAAAGGGCACATTCCTTGAAAATGGCTACGGTGAAAACCCTGATGCCTATATAAACGATATTATGAAAGCCGCCGAGATTACGGGCGTGAGCCCACTAGTGCTTGCGGCAACCATAATTATCGAACAAGGTCCTTCGGGCAGCAGTTCTTTAATATCGGGAAGCTATCCCGGATACGAGAGTTGCTATAACTTCTTTAATATAGGTGCTTCGGGAAGTTCCCAAACAGACGTTATAGTTTCAGGATTGAAACTTGCCAAGGAATACGGTTGGGATACGAGAGAAAAGGCTATTATCGGTGGCGCTCAAACCTATGCTGACGGCTATATAAACGAGGGTCAGGATACCTTTTATTATAAGAATTT
>JAZLAD010000099.1:0-1749 GCA_045613005.1 Acutalibacteraceae bacterium
TCTTACCTATAACGGCGACAGCTTTGGTGCTAAGGGAAGCGTTACTGTAAGGGGCTACGTTAAGGACCAATGGAGTATGGACGAATACGAGGGTATTCTTCGTGTTTTCACAACTACCAACGCTACAACCATAAGAGAGGATAATTACGGTTACTATAACGTTTCTGCTGATATTCTCGAGACCGCAACAGGAAATTCAAATGCAAGTCTTTACTGCATAGACATTTCTAGCTTTGAAATTGCAGCATCAGTCATTGATTTTGCACCGCCACGCGAGGAAATTCAGTCGGTAAGATTTGACAAGCAAACAGCATACGCTTGTACCTCCATTGAGCTTTCAGACCCCGTATTCTTCTTTGATTTGTCTGACCTAAGTAATATCACCTACAAGGATACAGGCACGATAGAGGGCTTTTCCACCTCCCTTATCAATCTCTCGGACGGTTATCTTCTAGGTATCGGCAGAGGAAACGATTGGAGTAGTTTTAAGGTTGAAGTATACGAAGAAACCAAAGACGGTGTTGCTTCGGTATGCTCGTATGAGCTTAAAAACACACGCTATTCTACCGAATATAAATCCTATTACGTAGACCGTGAAAATCAGCTTATCGGTATCGGCATTGTTTCTGGCGAATACAACGGCTATAATAACGGCAGAAGATATATTCTTCTTTATTTTAACCGCTATGAGCTGATAGAGCTTGTTAACGTACAGCTTCAAGGCGAACCTCAAAATATGCGCGGAGTTTATATTGACGGCTATATGTATATGTTCGGTCACAACGATTTTAAGGTGCAAAAGGTTTTTAATTAAAAATGTAAAAAGGGAGGGGTATCCCTCCCTTTTAATTTTACGCAAAATTTATTGGTATTTTGTAGGGGAGGGGTTTCCCCTCCCGCAAAACAGCGTAAAAAACGACGGGAGGGGAAACCCCTCCCCTACTTTTTATTATTGATAACTCGAAGTAATTCCTAAATATTCTTCAAGACAAAGGCCGCTGTTATATACCGCCGTTGCAGTGTCTACTCCGAGGTATCTTATGTGCCACGGCTCATAAATATATCCCGTTATAGCTTCCTTACCCTCGGGGTAACGTATTATAAATCCGTATTTATAACAGTTTTCAGCTAACCATTTTGCCTCTGGAGTACCTGCGAAGCTTGAATTTGCCTTATTTATATCGAAGGCTAGTCCCGTTTGATGCTCAGAGTGACCGGGTCTTGCAGAGTACCTGTCTGCTGCTGCCTTGCCGTCTCTGTTAACATAGCTGTTATATAGGCTTTTCTGTGTTGCATAGCTTCTAAAGCCTGATCTTACAAACAGGTCATAGCCCTCTGCCTTAGCATCTGCAAACATTTGCTGCAAAGCCTCATTTGCAACAGGGTCAACACCCGGATTATAGGTGCTGGGCAGTGCATAGGTTTTATTTGCGATTAAAATACCATTAATATATGTTATTTCAGGTTCTACAGGTGCAACGTAGGGGGTAACGGTAACCGAAACCTCAGCATATGCATTCGGATTATCCTGTGAGCGAACGGTAACGGTACAGCTTCCAACTGACACACCTGTTATCCTACCTATGCTGTTTACCGTAGCAATTTCTGTATTATCGCTTGTCCAAATCTCTGCCTTGTTGGTAGCGTTTTTAGGATACATTGTAACAATCGGCATATCGCTGTTGCCTTGCATAAGTGTAACCGAATATTTGCTAAGAGTGATTTTTTCCACACCAACGTATACAGGCT
>JAZLAD010000100.1:0-2225 GCA_045613005.1 Acutalibacteraceae bacterium
AAATTACCGCTTATTACTACTGCGACGGTGTTACCGTCTTTTTTCGCAGTATCTATAAGCAGTTTATGACCGCTATGAAGCGGATTAAATTCGGCTATAATACCTACCAAAGCCATTTTGTAATTCTCCTTTTTCAAAAAATACTTGAAAAATCCAATAAAATAATATATTATATATAAGTTAGTGTGGGTTATGGTGTTTATTTCATCATAAATTTTATCACACAATCACATTTTTTTCAATACAAAAAGATTTTGGGGGAAATTTAAAATGAAAATTTTCGTAGTTAACGCAGGTAGCTCAACACTTAAGTATCAAGTTATTGATATGAGTGATGAGTCACTCGTATGTAAAGGTATTTGTGACCGTATCGGTGCTACCGATGGTTCTATTGGTGTTATCACACACAAGACACCTGACGGTAAGGTTTACAAGGCTGAAACTCCAATGCCTACACATTCAGAGGCTTTCGAAAGTGTTGTTTACGCTTTAACCAAGAGCGATGCAAAGGTTATGGACTCTTTTGACGAGATTGCAGCTATCGGTCACCGTATAGTACAGGGCGGCAGCATTTTCTCAGGCTCTTGCTTAATCAATCCTACAGTTATCGACCAGATTGAAGAATTAGGCGAGTTAGCTCCTCTACATAACCCTGCACACGTTTTAGCAATCCGCGCTTGTGTAAAGACCTTTGGTGATAAGATGCCACAGGTAGCAGTATTTGATACCTCCTTCCACCAGACCTTAGAGCCACGCGCTTATATGTACGGCTTACCATACAAGTATTATGAAAAGTACGGCGTTCGTAAGTACGGCGCACACGGTACATCTCACAAATACGTTAGCGACCGTTGTGCCGCTCTTGAAAATAAGGACAAGAAGGACCTTAAGATTGTTACCTGTCACTTAGGTAGCGGTTGTTCTATCTCTGCTGTTAAGAACGGCGTTTGCTATGATACCTCAATGGGCTTTACCCCACTTGACGGCTTTATGATGGGCACACGTACAGGTACACTCGACCCATCTGTACTCACCTATCTTGCTAAGAAAGAGGGTTGGACACCTGACGACGTTAACCGCATCTGCAACAAGGAATCAGGCGTTCTCGGTATTTCAGAGCTTACCAATGATAACCGTGACCTAGTTGATGCAGCAGCTGCAGGTAACGAGAAGGCTGCTTTAGCACTTAATATGCAGACCTATCAGATAATCAAGTTTATCGGCTCTTATATTGCCGCTATGAACGGCGTTGACGCTATCGTATTTGCAGGCGGTATCGGTGAAAACAACCCTGAGCTTCGTCAGGATATCTGCGACAGCTTCACCTATTTAGGCGTTAAGCTTGACGACGAGAAGAACCACGTTCGCGGTGAAGAGATTAAGATTTCAACACCTGATTCAGGCGTTGCAGTTTATATTATTCCTACAAACGAGGAACTAGCTATTGCACGTGATACAAAGGACATCGTATCAGCACTCTAATTTGGAGAGATTTTGATGAATATAGCTCAGATTAAAGAGAAAATTTTAAACGACGGTTATATAAAAGACTTTTCGATGCTCTATACCGACACAGAAGTAGCAAAAAAACGCTATCTCACTGCACTCGACGAGTTCGAAAAGCTTTATGGTGACCGAGATAATATCCGCTTGTTTTCTGCCCCCGGCAGAACCGAGGTTGGCGGTAATCACACTGACCATCAGCACGGTATGGTCTTAGCGGGCAGTGTTGACCTTGACGTTATCGCGGTTGTAAGTGAAAACGCTACTAATACCGTTAGAATTAAGTCTGCGGGTTATCCGATGGACGAAATTGATATTACCGATTTAGCGGTAAACGCGGAAGAAAAAGGCAGAGCTTCGGCGCTAATTCGCGGTGTTTGTGCCGCATTTAGTAACAACGGCTATACGCTTGGTGGTTTTGATGCATACACAACGTCTAACGTTTTAAAGGGCTCGGGTCTTTCCTCCTCTGCCGCTTTCGAGGTTTTGGTTTCAAACATTGTAAACGGTCTTTTCAATGATAACTCGGTTGACGCTTTGACAATCGCTAAATACTCACAGTTTGCAGAGCGTGAATTTTTCGGTAAACCCTGCGGTCTGCTTGACCAGATGGCAAGCTCTGTCGGCGGTTTTACCTTTGCGGATTTCTGCGACCCTGGAAACCCCGAGGTTCAAAAAATAGAGCTTGATATAGCAAAATCAGGTTGCAGTCTTTGTGTTGT
>JAZLAD010000101.1:0-5442 GCA_045613005.1 Acutalibacteraceae bacterium
CGCTTTACCTCAATCACCTCAAATCTTTAAACAACTTTTGATGGTTGGTGGAATGGAAAGATATTACCAGATTGCAAAATGTTTCAGAGATGAAGATTTAAGAGCTGACAGACAACCGGAATTTACACAGATAGATATGGAAATGTCCTTTGTTGACCACGAGGATGTTTTCAAAATTGGTGAGGGTTATATAAAGCGTTTGTTCAAGGACGTTTTAAACGTAGATATTCCTACTCCTCTGCCCCGCCTTACTTATACCGAGGCTATGGACTCATACGGTTCGGACAAGCCTGACACGCGTTTCGATATGAAGCTTATTGACCTTTCTGATATTGTTAAGGACTGTGGCTTTGGCGTGTTTGCCGATACTGTTAAAAACGGCGGTACTGTTAGAGCTATTAACGCTAAAAACGCTGCGTCCACCTACACGCGTAAAGAAATTGACAAGCTTACCGAAGAAGCAAAAGGTATCGGCGCTAAGGGTCTTGCCTACATTCGTTGGGTAGACGACGAGCCTAACTGCTCATTTGCAAAGTTTATGACAGCCGAAGAGTTATCCACTATATATAATAAGGTAGGCGCTGAAAAAGGCGACGTTATTTTCATAGTTGCTGACAAAAAGAAAACCACTCTTTCTGTACTCGGCGCTCTTCGTCTTACCGTTGCTAAAAAACTCGATATCATCCCTGACCAGTTTAATTTCTTATGGATTACCGAGTTTCCATTCTTTGAATACAACGAGGAAACAGGAAACTATGATGCAATGCATCATCCGTTCACCTCTCCTCTTGACGAGTGTATCCCCTATCTTGATTCAGAGCCTGAAAAGGTTTTCGCTGATGCTTACGACCTTGTATTAAACGGTGTTGAGCTATCAAGCGGCTCTATTCGAATTACCGACCCTGAGCTTCAAAAGCATATGTTTAATGCTTTGGGTCTTACCGACGAAGAGGCTGAGCAGAAATTCGGCTTCTTAACAGGCGCATTCAGATACGGCGCACCACCTCACGGCGGTATGGGTATCGGATTTGACAGACTTTGTATGCTCATGACGGGCAGCGATTCTATAAGAGACGTAATTGCATTCCCTAAAGTTGCTACTACAAGTGAGCTTATGTCTGGCGCACCTACACAGGTTGATGCCGTTCAGCTTTCAGACCTTGCAATTGAAATTTCAAAGAGCGAGGATAAATAATCTTTTATGCATAATTTTATGCATAAATTTTCAAAACCGAGCGTATAAAACAACGCTCGGTTTTATGCTTTTAAGTTGCTCCTAAAACAAGGATCCATCGGTTTTAGGTCGTATTTTGGCAACAATACGATGATTTTTTGTATCTTTTTAACAAAACATATTGCAAGTAATTGCTTGTTTTGTGCAAATGATAAAAGTTTATTTTTTTATCAAAAAGTACTTGCATAAATATTCACACTATGCTATAATTATGCACATCGAAACAGTAACTGTTTCCGCACTTTAATATTTTTTAAAATGGAGAGATAGAAATGAACGAAAAAAAGGTTAATAAGGTAGTACTTGCCTATTCAGGCGGTCTTGACACTTCTATAATTATTCCTTGGCTTAAGGAAAACTACGGTGACCCTGAAATTATTGCTGTATCAGGTAACGTAGGTCAGGCTGACGAGCTTGAGGGTCTTGAAGAAAAGGCTATCAAGACAGGTGCTTCTAAAATTTACATTGAAGACCTCACAGATGCATTTGTTGACGATATTGTTATTCCTGCAGTTATGGCAGGTGCTAAATATGAGGATTACCTTTTAGGTACTGCACTAGCTCGACCTATCATCGCAAAGAGACTTGCTGAAATCGCTATCGCAGAAGGTGCAGATGCTATCTGTCACGGATGCACCGGTAAGGGCAACGACCAAGTCCGATTTGAACTCGCTATCAAGGCATTTGCTCCTGACCTTAAGATTATCGCTCCTTGGAGAGAATGGGATATAAAATCAAGAGAACAGGAAATAGACTATGCAGAGGCACACAACGTTCCTCTGAAGATTAACAGAGAAACAAACTATTCTAAGGATAAGAACCTCTGGCACCTTTCTCACGAGGGTCTTGACCTTGAGGATACAGGCAACGAGCCACTATACGAGAACGACGGCTTCTTAGAGATGGGCGTATCTCCTATCAAAGCTCCTGATGCTCCAACCTATTTAACACTCGATTTCGAGCAAGGCAGACCCGTAGCACTTAACGGCGAAAAGATGTCTGCTAAGAACATTGTTCTTAAACTTAACGAGCTCGGCGGCGCAAACGGTATAGGCCTTCTTGATATCGTTGAAAACAGACTTGTTGGTATGAAGTGCAGAGGCGTTTACGAGACACCCGGCGGCGAAATTCTCTATTTTGCGCACAACTATCTCGAAACTGTTTGTCTTGATAAGATGACAATGCACAAGAAACAAGAACTTGCTATTACGTTTGCTGATTTAGTATATAACGGTCAGTGGTACACACCGCTTAGAGAGGCTCTTTCAGCTTTCGTTGATAAGACTCAGGAGCACGTTACAGGTACTGTAAAGCTAAAGCTCTACAAGGGTAACATCATTAAAGCAGGTGTATGGAGTGATTGGTCACTCTATTCAGAGGAATATGCAACCTTCGGCGAGGACGAGGTTTACGACCAAAAGGATAGCGCAGGCTTTGTAAATCTTTGGGGTCTTCCAATTACCGTTCAGGCTCAGGTTAATCAAAAAAATAAAAACAAAAAATAATTTATTGAACATTTAGAAAGAGGTAACCACTATGAAAATGATAAAGAAAATTTTATGTTTACTCACAGTTTTATGCCTTTGCCTTACATTTGTAGGCTGTGGCAGCGGCAAAAGTCTTGAAGACGTTAAGAGCGCAGGCAAACTCGTTATGGCTACCAGCCCTGACTTCCCTCCTTTCGAGTCACTCGAAGGCAGTGAGGTTGTAGGTATCGAGGTTGAAATTCTTGAAAAGTTTGCAGAGGAAATCGGTGTAGAACTCGAAATTAAGCAGATGGACTTTGATTCAGTTCTTCCGGGTGTTCAGTCAGGTAAATATGACGTTGGCGTTTCCGGTATCACCATTACCGAAGACCGTAAGAAGAACGCAGACTTTACAAATCCTTACTTTATGGCTTCTCAGGCAATCGTTGTTTTAAAGGATAGCGACATCAAATCAAAGGCTGATTTAAAGGGCAAGAAGATTTCCGTTCAGACAGGTACTACTGCTGAAGAGTTCTGTATGGCTGAAGGTTACGAGGTTTTAGCATATCAGGCTAACAATGATGCTTGTAGTGCATTAACTTCCGGTAAAGTTGATGCTTGGGTTGTTGATAACGAGGTTGCTATCGACCTTTCCGCTAAGACAAACGGTGCTACAATCGTTCTTGACGAGGCAATGACAAGCGAACCATACGGTTTTGCATTCCCTAAGGGAAGTGAAACACTTGTTGCAGAGTTCAACAAGTGCATTGAAAAGTGGATTGCAGACGGTACTATCAAGGCTATCTTCGACAAGTACGAAGTTCCATACGTAGCTCCAACAAAATAAACTGAATATAAAGAGGAATATATGACTTTCTTAATTGATTTTTTCAAAACTTGGGGTGCTCAGCTCTATTCAACGTTTATAGAGCAAGACCGCTACAAGTATCTTACCGAAGGTCTTCTTAATACTCTGATTATAACCTTAGGCGCCCTGATTATCGGGGTAGCCTTAGGTGCTTTAATAGCCATTGTTAAGTATTTTGAAGACGATAATAAGGTTTTAAAAGTTTTAGGCAAGATTTGCGACGTTTACGTAACCGTAATCCGCGGTATCCCTGTGGTTGTACTGTTACTTATTTTCTATTACCTTATACTTAAAGCGTCTGACGGTGTTACGGTTGGTATTATCACCTTTGGTATAAATTCGGGCGCATATATGGCAGAGCTAATCCGTAGCGGTATCAACGCTGTGGATAAGGGTCAGATGGAGGCGGGCCGTTCTTTAGGCCTTTCTAAACTTCAGACTATGCGTAAGGTGATTTTCCCACAGGCTATAAAAAACATTCTCCCTGCTATCGGTAATGAAATGATAGCGCTTTTAAAGGAAACTGCCGTTGCAGGCTACGTTGCCGTTATAGACCTTACAAGAGCGGGAAATCTTATCAGAAACAATACATACGACGCATTTAACCCCCTTATTGCAGTAGCACTTGTTTATCTTGTAATAGTTATTATACTGACCTACCTACTGCGCATATTTGAGAGGAGGTTAAATAAAAAATGATAGAAGTTAAAAATCTTCAAAAAAGCTTTGGAAATCTAGACGTTTTAAAGGGCATTGACACCGTAATTAGCAAAGGTGACGTTGTTTGTGTAATCGGTCCTTCAGGCTCGGGAAAATCCACCTTTTTGCGTTGTCTTAACCTTCTTGAAATACCAACAGGCGGTCAGATCATTTTTGAAGGCAATGACCTTACAGATAAAAAATGTGACCTTAATTTACACCGTCAAAAGATGGGAATGGTGTTCCAACAGTTCCACCTCTTCCCTCATATGAACATTCTTGAAAACCTTACTGCCGCTCCTGTTATGCTCAAAAAGCTAACCAAGGAGGAGGCTACTTCTAAAGCTCTTAATCTTTTAAAGCGTATAGGTCTAGAAGACAAAGCCTTTACCTATCCCGACCAGCTTTCAGGTGGTCAGAAACAGCGTGTTGCTATAGTTCGTGCGCTTTGTATGGAACCGGCAGTTATGCTATTTGACGAGCCCACAAGTGCACTTGATCCCGAGATGGTAGGCGAGGTTCTCGACGTTATGAAGGAACTGGCCCATATGGGTATGACCATGGTGGTTGTAACACATGAAATGGGCTTTGCAAGAGAAGTTTCTAACCGCGTTATGTTTATGGATGAGGGTATTATAATGGAGGAAGGCACACCTGAGCAGATTTTTGATAATCCTCAATGCGAACGCCTTAAAACCTTCTTATCAAAAGTACTATAGGTGATTATTATGAATTTAAAAGGTAAAAGCTTTTTAAAGCTGCTTGATTTTACTCCTGAGGAAATAAACTATCTCATAGATTATGCCGCAGAGTTTAAGCAAAAAAAGAAAAACGGTATTCCTCATAAAATTTTAGAGGGCAAGAATATTGCCCTTATCTTTGAAAAGACAAGCACAAGAACCCGTTGTAGCTTTGAGGTAGCGGCGTATGATCTAGGTATGGGTGTTACCTATTTAGACCCTACAGGCTCTCAGATAGGCAAAAAGGAAAGCATTGCCGATACTGCAAGAGTGCTCGGCAGAATTTATGACGGTATCGAGTACAGAGGCTTCGGTCAGGAAATAGTTGAGGACCTAGCAAAATATGCAGGTGTTCCCGTTTGGAACGGACTTACAAATGAATTCCACCCAACCCAGATTTTAGCCGATTTCCTAACCATTAAAGAAAAGTTCCAA
>JAZLAD010000102.1:0-13081 GCA_045613005.1 Acutalibacteraceae bacterium
TTGATATTGAAACAGGTAAAGAAACGAGCACTGCATTTGAGAAAATGCTTGAACTTGAAAAAGAAACAAATTGGAATAAAGACTCCTATCTTTCAGAATTGTTTGATCAAGTTCAAATAATAGATGATAATATTTATATAATTTGCAGAGTTATCAATTGGTCCGGTGAGACACATGCTGTTGTTTTCGAATATGAATTCGAAACAAACAGTTGCAAATATGCATTTCACTGTTTTATGGATGACGTTATAAATGAACATTTATACGTTCTTCCAAGAAGATAGCAGAATACAGGGGAACAAAGACAGGAGACGGTTCCGTGTCCTAGTTAAAAGTTAATCGGTTTTGGGGAGTTATGAGGTAAAGCTCTTTACTCCCCTTTTCTTATTCATTAACCTGTTTTATAAAATGTAAAAAATCATTGCGTGTTTTTTAGGGTTACTTTACATGTATTAACCTATCTGCTATTATGCAATTTTCTTGACTTTTAGGGTTCTTTGGCTTATAATTTATATCAAGTAAAATACTGGGAGGAAAAAACAATGCAAATGCTTGAAATGTTATACGATGAAATCCAAGATGCAGTGGATCGAAAGGTTCCGTTCATAATTCCTATCGGTACAATGGAATACCACGCACGTCACGCTTCGTGCGGAACAGATACACTTGTTATTACAGGCTGCCTCAGAGAGTTAGAAAAGGAAAAAGAGATTGTAGTTTGTCCGCCTATCTGGTACGGTGTGGCATCATACGCAGTATGCGGTCCTAAGCCTAGCCACTTCCACGTAAACGAGGATGCTTACGTAGACTATCTGTATTGTATACTCAAGTCTATGATCGAGGCAGGTCATAAGAATATATATCTTGTTGCTCACCATCAGACAGAGGCAGCAGGACTTAAACCTATGACCATTGCCTGTCATAAGGCTGCCCAAAAGGTTATCTTTGAATATATGGAAGAAAAGCTTGGTAAAGGCTGGTGGGGCAGCGATTCCTACGCCTCATATTACGAGGATATGGGTAGCCAAGACGATCCATTCTCCTACATCAAGGTTATCCCTCTAATCGGTGCAGATGCACAAATTAAGTGCGGTGGCTTTGACCACGCAGGTAAATGGGAAACAAGTCTTATGATGGGAACCTATCCGGAACTAGTAGATCTCAGCCGTTGTGAGCGTAATACCGAATGGTTTGCTCAAAGCGCAAAGGAAGCAAGTGTTGAGACTGGTAAGCATATGGTAAACTGTACACTTGAGTGGTTAAAAGAAGCCATTGTGTAAACCAAAAATATTAAATTAATTTATAAATACATAAAACTAAAGCGATGCGCTAGCGCATCGCTTTAGTTTTATGTATTCTCTTTTTTTATTCCAAAAATCATTCGTAACAGACCGCTTAAAATTTTAGGACTCTTAAAAATTACTACCTTCATAAAATCCCTCCGAATTTATTTGGCGCAAAATCCCAGGATTATCACCCAAACAGCAAGGACTGCGACCAGAAAACGCGTAGGGCAAAAGCAACTGACAAGTAAACCTACGGCAAAGGTTATACCAATAACACCTTTGTTTGAACATTTCTTTCTCATTTGCCTCACCCTCCGATATTACATAATATCGAAATTAAAGCAAAATGTTACAAAAGGGATTGAATTTTATTAAAAATTAAAGATTATTTATATAAATTTGTTATTGTTTCGGCCCTGAGTTTAATTTTATCAATCAAAGTTGAAGGCTTCAAAACCTTGATTTTATCGCCGTAATTCATAATCCAGGTAACAAGACCTTCGCTGACAGCGGCTTTAACGGTAATTGAAAAATGCTCGTCAGTAACGTTGCGGATAAACAGATTTTCAGAAAATCTATCTGCGACCATTTCCAGTATATCTTTAGAGCAGCGAAGTTCTATTTCCTCAAAGTCACCGCCAAACATACCAAATAGCTTTTTAGTATAGTCGGCAACGTCGAAGGTATCGGTATATGCGCTAAGTTTACTAAAATGTCTCAGCGGCTGGTCGAGTATCTCTACCGAACGCATACGATCAAGCCTTAAATGAATCAAATTATCGTATTTATCATAGTTTCCAATCAGATAATAGCGGTCCTCCTGCCAAGTTAGTGCATAAGGGCTTATTATTCTGGTTTTATAGTTTGTTACCATTTCCCTATTGTCATTCAGTTCTCTGACGCCGTATTTAAGGGAAATCTTTTTTTGCAACTCTATAGCACGGCTAATGGTGTCAATACTGTAAAAAATTTCTTCATTGTGAGATTTTTCGGAATAATCGATAAATACCGACTTATCACCTTTTTTAACCTGATAAATACTGAGCATTTTTTCAAGTTTTGATACTAAAACCCTTGTCTTTTTAGCACTTATAAACTTAGCGGTTTTAACAGCATCGATAAGCAATGCTATTTCTGGTATTTCAAACTCACGCGAAGCTAGAAAAAATCCACTTTTTGGAGTTCTGGTTTTGACTATATCAAAACCGTAGTCGGTAAGCTGAGCAATATCGTCGTATATTGCTTTACGCTCTGCCGTTACACCGTTTGAAGCTAATTTTTCACAGATTTCGGTTGCGGTAATCGGGTGGTCTTCGTCGGTATATTTTTTTAGTATATCAACAATGTATAAAAGCTTTACTTTTTGTCCGTTTCGCGCTGCCACTTTTCTACCGCCTCCAAAAATTCGTTATAATTTAAAACTGTATTCAGTGCATCTAAAAATGCGTTTGATGATAAATTGGTAGGTAAATTAACAAAAAGTGAAAACTCTTTTCTCAAAACTGCGCTGTTTTCTCTGCCCGAAAGGCCAATGTTAAACAGGTCATTTTTTGTTATGGTTTTACTATTTATGTTTTCTTTTTTTACACCCACTCCGCTATTAATAAAGGCTTTTTCCAAAAGCTCAACATCGATACCCTCAAGACCTAAAAGGCCCTCAGCAGAAGCTTTATCTTTTCTTTTTTCTTTGCCCTTTATTTGCGGAATATAGACGTTAATTATTTTACCGCTTGGGCAAATATTTTTAATATGAGAGCGAATAACTGCACCCGCACTGTCGGAATCGGTAGCAACTATTATGCCTTTTTCACTTGCTATCCTTCTTATATATTCTCTTTTTTCGGTATCCTTAAATATTCTAAAACCGTCGGTTGTAAGAATTATACCGTCAACCAAAGTGGATAGCTTTATTTTGTCATATTTACCCTCGACAATGATAGGAATATCTACACTAATCAAGGTTCTCACCCTTTACTGCTATACAGGAAAGCTTAACCGTCATTTGCTCCAGAATTATACCGGCATCGCTGCCAAAGCTTTTTAACGCCTTGTCGGTAGCTAAAAGCACCTTAAAACTCAAATCAATTTTTTTAGCATCCATAGTTTTAAGGTGAGTTGAAGCCTTATCTAAGGTAAACGCTTTTGTTTTGTAAGAAAAATGCTCGGCAACGTCGTGCTTATTATATCCCGCCTTTTTAGCAGTAAAGAGGCGGTAGATATCAACGTAGGTGGAAGCTACGGTATATAAAATTACCATAGGCTCCATTTTTGAATAAAGCATAGTGCTTAACATTTTAAGAGCGACTGATACGTTACCTGAGAGCACCTCTTTAACGTAATCGTAAACCGAGGCATCGCTAGTCTTAACCGAAATATAGTCAATAGTTTCCTTATTAATTTCGCCTGAAGTCACAAATGCACAGAGCTTATCAATTTCATTTTTAAGTGTGGCTAAATCGTCACCCGCAGTTTCTACAAGATATCTTGCATTTTTATCAGTTAAGGTGCAACCGCGTTTTTTGGCGGCTTCAATTAAAGTTTTAGCAAGTTGCGCAAGAGTTCTTCTGTTAAGAGCAATCACCTTTCCGCCTAGTTTCTCAGCGGTGCTCATCAGTTTTATAGCTCTTTTGCCTTTTTTATGGTCAAACTCTTCGGCATCAAATCTAATAACTAAGGTTGTACCGTCGGTAACCTCACCAACTATTGAGCAGAGTCTATCAAAATCTTCCTTTGAAGCGCCCTCAATATCAAAATCGGTAAGCGCTACACACTTCTTATCCGCCATCATAGGATACTGCATAACGGCATCGTAAATATCCTGTAATTTAGAGTCTCTATCAAATTTCAAATGGTTAAAGAATGGGTCGCCGCCATAGGTGCTATCACAAAGTTTATCAAAATACAACTTTTTAAGATATGAATCGTTGCCGATAATTATATAAACCGGCGCAAAATTATTACCGATTAAATCTCTTTTAATAGCCTCTTCGAACAGTACAGGCATTCTTTTTCCCTTCTTTCTTATTAAACAGGATATTGTTTTGCTTGTAATACATAAAGACCACAAGCAATAAAATCACTATAATTGCAACGACAAAATAACCCTTGTCAACACTTATCGCCGAGTATTTGGCGGAACCAAAATCGTTAATTATAATATTTATGTATCTCACGAAGAATTCGGCAATTTTAAAGAGCGGCTTTGCAAGTAACGAAACAAAAGGTAGGAAACTGAAAATCAACGCATAAAAGACAATGGTTAGTGCCCAAGTAACAGGATATGATATCGCAAGATTTGTAAGAGGTGCGATAAGTGAAACTTCGGAAAAGCAATATATAGTAATCGGCAAGGTCATAAGCATAGCGCAAATTGTATTAAGTATCAAAGAAATTGCTCCCCTTAAAACGAAGTTTTCTTTGTGTACCCGTAAAGATAGCAACTCTGAATAAAACGGTGCCATTCCTACCACACCGTAGGTAGCAGAAACCGACAGTAAAAACGATAGGCTGAATATAGCGTAAGGATTTGCGATAAGTATTATACAAACCGTGGTGCCAAGAGTATTTACAGAATCGTTTTCTCTGAAAACCAGAGGTGCAAATGCCGCTAAGACGTACATGAGACCCGCTCTTGTAACAGACATTGTAAAACCGCAAATGCCACAAATTAAAAATACACAAAAAGCCGATAAAAGGCATCTTAAATATCTATTATAAAACAAGCGGTCAAACACAGAAAAGATACCACTCATAATAATTGCCAAGTGCATTCCTGATACCACCATTACGTGACTGACGCCCGCGCGGCGAACGTTGGTTTTAAACTCCTCGGATATATAGGAATCGTCACCATAGGTTATAGCGCACATTGTTGATGCGGTATCAGAAGACATATTAAGAAAAAGCTTGTCCTCAACGGTATTTCTTATTTCGCCTAACGTACTGTATAGCTTGCTAGTTGAGTTAACCTTATGAAAATTAATAAGCCGTAATTTATAATGCACGTTATTTGAATAGTAATAAAGCTTTGCCTCGCTAGTGTCAAGCGGTTCTATTTTTACCGATGCTAAAAATTCATCTCCCGCCCTTACAGGCAACGAATTATTAAAATAAAGAATAAATTTTTGTCTATCGGGTAGTTTGCCATTATTTAAGGCTAAAACTTCAAGCTGACCGTAATTATTACTTTTAATCTCGGGGTCTTTAGTTGCCAGTAAATTTAAAGTATAACTTGAATAACAAAATTTCCTGGTTTCATTAATTTTAGAGGTTGTTTGCACGAAGGACAAAACAAAAATTAAAATCGCAAGTAGTACAACAAGGGTGAATTTCACTTTATCCAACAAATAATATAAAAGGGCTAAAATTATTGGTATTGCAATCAAAAGATAAACAAGACCTAGTTTTCCTGCCAATGCCGCGCAAACAGCTAATGCTATAGCGCAAATAAGCATTGGTCTTTTTACTTTAATTTGTATCATAAAGAAAGTTTCGGTATAACGCCTAGTCCCTCTAAAAGAATTTTAAGACCTATTAGTATTAAAATTATGCCACCAAAAAGAGTTGCCTTATTTTTAAATATCTCGCCAAACTTGTAACCGATTAAAACACCCAACGCACTTAAAACAAAGGTCGTGACACCGATTATTAGAATGGCGGAAAAAATATTAACACTAAACATTGCAAAAGAAACACCGATAGCAAAGGCATCAATACTTGTGGCTACTGCCATAATAAGAAGCTCTTTTAGATCAAAATTATCTTTATCCTCTTCACATCCACAAAAGGTATCGTAAATCATTTTACCGCCAATAAAGAGCAATAAACCGAATGCAATCCAGTGGCCGAAGCTTTCAAAATACTTTTTAAAGCTAGAGCCCAAAAGCCAACCAAGAAGCGGCATTAAAGCCTGAAATCCTCCAAAAAACAGAGCTATTATAGAAATCTGAGTAAGGTTGATTTTTTTCATTTTAAGGCCCTTACAGACAGCAACCGCAAAAGCGTCCATAGAAAGACCTATACCGATTAAAAATATTTCAATAAATCCCATAAATGAAACCCCTGCTATTTTTTTGACTTAAAATCCCACTCTTTTAAATCTTTAAGCTGATTATAAAGCTTAACGTAGCTACTATGCCTTGATTCTTCAATTTTTTTAGATTTTACAGCCTCTAATACTGCACATCCCTTTTCGCAAGTATGTGTACAAGAGGTGAATTTGCACAAATCTGAATAATCTGAAAATTCAGCAAAGCACTCAGCTAAATTCTCTTTGAAATCAAAATTTTGTTTCTCACCCTCAAAGGAGGAAAATCCCGGAGTGTCAACAACAAAACCGTTACCGCAAGTAAATAGCTCGGTGTGGCGTGTAGTGTGTCTTCCTCTGCCCAGTTTTTCGCTGACTTCTCCTGTTTTAAGTGATAACTCGGGCATTAAAGCATTTAAAATGCTTGATTTACCAACACCCGAATTTCCCGCAAAGGCACAAATGGAATTGCTTATTTCACGCTCTATACTTCTTAGTCCCTCACCTGTTTTGGCAGATACGGTATAAACCTTATAAGGTGTGTTGTTATATATCGCCTCAAACTCTGCAAAAGAGCCTGTATCACACTTATTAAAAATTATTACGGGCATTATTTTATTATACTCACAAACTGCAGTAAGACGGTCGATAATAAAAGTATCGGGTGATGGAAATGAGTGCGACGAAACGATAAACAGTTTGTCAATATTTGCAACAATCGGTCTGTTAAGCAAATTCTTTCTTTCAAGAATTTGCTCGACAACGCCCTTGTTTCCTTGAACCGAAATTACTACCCTATCACCAACGACAGGGGAAACCTCCGCTTTGCGAAAGCTCCCCCTTGCCTTACATTCATAAATGCAGTCACCGGTATTTACATAATAAAAGCCTGATATTGCCTTAGTAATTATACCCTGCATATTTTTTATTTGGCGGTTGAGGTAACTGTTACTTTACCTGTGATTGAATCAATAGAAAGCTTAGCGGCTTCCTTATAGGTTGTATCGCTACCCGTAGTTATGCTTACCTTTAATACAGCGTTAACTGTTTTAGATGTTGCCTTATAATCCTTGAAGGTGTAATTCTTGGTTTCACTAGCCTCTAAGGTTTCACTTTCAGCCTTTAGAGCACCATCAACCCAAAGAGATAGAGTAACCTCTCCCTCGGTTGCAAATTCCTCAGGGAAAGCAACCTTAACGTCTAAAATAACGGTACCGTCGCTAACGTATACAATAACCTCACTACCCTCTAAAAGTTCGGTGGAAGCTTCTGGCTCGGTAGTTATTACCTTACCCTTTTCCATATAGGATTTATCTTCGGTAGTAAGAGAACGCTTTTCAAACTTCGGAACAAGACCCTCAGCCTCAATAAGCTTTTTAGCCTGAGCCTCGGATAAACCGTCTAAATCAGCAGGAACAAAAACCATCTTAGCAGCTTTACCTTTGCTAACGTAAACAGTTACTTCTGTACCTTCTGCTACAACGGTAGTTTTAGCTGGTTCTGTCTTTATAACGATACCTGCTTCAACCTCGTCATCAAATACTTCTTTTATAACGTATGCAAACTTATCAGCTTTTAGCTGTGAAATAGCATAGGATTCTGTTTTTCCGTAAATATCAGGAACCTTACAAGTATTAATACCCATACTAACAGTAAGAGTTATTTCGGCACCTTGTTTTAGTTTTTTGCCTTCTTTTTCACTTTGATTACAAATTTCGTTCACAGGAAATTCGTCGTTCTTTTCGTACTCAAAGTAAATATTGAAGGTATCCATATAGTCACTCTGTTTAACCTGTTCCTCGGTCATACCGATGAAATTAGGACAAGCAATCTCAGCACCTGTGCCTGAGAAAAGCTTTGGTGCGAACATGATACCTAAAACAATAAGAACAACAAACAAAGCAATGGTAATACCCACTAAAATCGGCACGGCACCGCTCTTCTTTTGTGGTTCATCCCATTCCTGCTGTCTTGGAGTTGAAGGACCAGGAGTTACTACAGGCACTGCATTGTTAAGACCCTGTACGTATCTTGTCGGCTGATTGTCAACAAAATATGGATATTCAAATGTAGCCATTGGATCTTTTCTGAACTGCTCAAGATCAAATAGCATTTCAGCGGCAGACTGGTATCTGCGCTCAGGAGTTTTTTGCATAGCGTGCATTGTAATCTGTTCAAGACCTAAGGGGATTGAAGGATTAATATCGGTAGGAAGCTGTGGGTCACGCTGAAGCTGCATAATAGCAACCGAAACAGCGCTTTCTGCCTGGAAAGGAAGCTGACCTGTTATCATTTCATAAAGCATTACACCGACAGAATAGATATCTGCTTTCTTATCGGTCTTTTCTCCCCTTGCCTGTTCAGGACTAATGTAGTGAACAGAGCCGATTGCCTTATCGGTTATAGTGCGCTGTTCACTGCGAGCGAAACGGGCAATACCGAAATCGGTAACCTTGATAGTGCCGTCGGGTAAAACCATAATATTCTGAGGTTTAATATCTCTGTGAATAATTCCCTTATCATGAGCATGCTGTAAACCCTTTAAAATTTGTATTACAAAATACGCAGCATCTCTCCAACGAAGGCTGCCCTGACGAGCAATGTATTCCTTAAGGGTTATACCGTCAATGTATTCCATAACGATATACTGAATGAGGTCACCAAAGCTGACGTCGTAAACCTTAACAATATTTGGATGGGAAAGAACAGCTATTGCCTTGGATTCGTTCTTAAAACGGGTTAAAAACTCCTCGTTTGTAACAAATTCTTCCTTTAAAATTTTAATAGCAACTATTCTGTCTTCAAAATTATCGTACGCCTTGTAAACAACCGACATACCGCCGACACCGATGATCTCCTGAATTTCATAACGACCGTCGAGTCTTTTTCCAACAAACTTATCCATAAAACTTTAATCCTTTCTATCAAACGGTTACGGTAACAACTGTAATATTGTCGCCGCCGCCGTTTTGATTGGCGCGCTCTACCAAAGAGTAGGCCACGTTGTTTATTTGGTTAGTTTTAAACACATTTAAAATATCCGGAGTTTCTACGTAATTTGTAAGTCCGTCCGTACAGAACAAAAGATTGTCTTTTTCTTCTAATTTAACCGTTACTATATCGGGAACTATATCCTCTTCAGCACCAAGAGCCTTAGTGATGACGTTCTTTCGAGGATGCAGTTTAGCCTCGTCAGGAGTCAATTTCCCGCTTTCAATTAAGGACTGCACAATAGAATGGTCCTTGGTCAGCTGTGTTATATTGTCATTTGCGAGATAAGCTCTGCTGTCACCCACATGGCAAATAACTGCTGTATCATTATTTACAACAGCAATTACAGCGGTTGTTCCCATTCCTGAATACTCACTGTTTTTACGGGAGGTATCATAGATTTCAATGTTGGCAGAAATTAAAGCGTTTTTTAGCATATCGGCTACTTCTGTTTCGTTCATAGATTTTCTAAAAGATTTTCCGACATATTCAGAGATACATTTAACCGCCATTTCGCTCGCAACGTTACCTGCGTTAGCACCGCCCATACCGTCGCAAACGATTATCAACATCGTGTTTTCATATAATCTGCCTGTAAAACAAGCATCCTGATTGGATTTTCTTACTTTTCCAATATCAATTTTACTGAAAACTTCCAAGCTACTGTCCCTCCTTCGCTTTTTTTCTCAGCTGACCGCAAGAGGCGTCAATATCTGCACCGAGTGTTCGCCGCACCGTAACGGTCATACCTTTATCTTCAAGTAATTTTGAAAATCTTAATATGTTTTTTCTATCGGGCTTTGTAAAGGTGTTTTCTTTAACAGGATTTGCAGGAATAAGGTTTATATGGCACAAAATTCCTTTTAACTTTTGTGCAAGTATTACGGCACATTCCTCCGAATCATTAACACCTGCTATCAAAGCATATTCAAACGATATTCTTCTGGTAGTTACCTTTTGATATTCTCTGCAAGCTTTAAGCAGAGCATCAATGTTCCATTTTTTGTTTACGGGCATCATATTGCTTCTTATCTCATCCTTAGGTGCGTGTAGGGAAATTGAAAGAGTTATAGGCAGATTAAGCTCTGCTAACTTTTTTATTCCTGTTACCACACCTGAGGTTGAAAGTGATATATGTCTAAGCCCTATATTCAAGCCGTTTTCACAGCTTACAAGCTTTAAAAATCTCGCCGAATTATCAAAATTATCAAGTGGTTCGCCCATACCCATCATAACAACGTTGGAAATTCTAACGTTGTTATCAATTTGCGCCTCGGTTATTTGCGCTAACATTTCAGAGGCAGTAAGATCACGGGTAAGTCCAAAAAGACCTGATGCGCAAAAGGCACAACCCATACGACAACCTACCTGAGTTGAAATACATATTGTATAGCCGTGCTCATATTTCATAAGGACCGACTCGATATACTCGCCGTCATACAACGAAAATACGTATTTCACGGTACCGTCTATCTTAGATACCAGCTTACGCTCTATCTTAGCACAGGCTATATAGCAACTCTCGTCAAGCTTACTTCGAAGCTTTAGCGGAATATTAGACATTTGTTCAAATGAATGTATACCGCTGTGAAGCCATTTGAAGATTTGAGAGGCTCTAAAGGAAGGCTCACCTAAATTAGTGATATATTCCTTTAACTCCTGCTCAGACATTGACTTAATATCAATCTTTTGAATTATTCTGCTCACCTGCTTTTACAAGAAGTGCACAATAGAAGCCGTCTGTGCCATCGCTATGAGGCGCAAAGGTACGTTCGTATTTTAACACAAATTCCCTGTGAGTGTCAAGGAAAATCTCTATTTGACGCTCGTTTTCGGCTTTTCTAAGTGTGCAGGTAGAATACAAAATTCTACCGCCGTTTTTTATGTAATTAGCTGCATTTGAAAGAATTTTTTGCTGTATTTTTTCAAGCTCCGAAAAATCCGAAATATCCTTGTATTTAATTTCGGGCTTTCTTCTAATAACGCCAAGACCCGAACAAGGAACATCGCATAACACAGCATCAAAAAGTCCTAAATCTTTATTAAATTCAGTCGCATCGGCTGTTTTGGTTTTTATTATATCCAAAGCTAGACGTCTGGCGCCCTTTGAAATCAACTCACAGCGTTTTTCGTAAAGGTCGAAAGCTAAAATCTCGCCCTTATTTTGCATTATTTCAGCTATTGTAAAGGTTTTTCCACCGGGGGCAGCGCAAAGGTCGGCTATTCGCTCATAGGGCTTGGCATCAAGTGTTTTTACGGTTATTTGTGATGCTAAATCCTGAATATGAAAATATCCTTTTTTGTAGGCTGAACTTGAAGAAATATCAATTGAGCCTAAAATTTCAAGTGAGTTTTCAAGTGTGTGCAGTTGTGCTGTAAAACCTTCTGACTGCAATTCCTCGACTAGTTGCTCAGGAGAAATTTTTGTGTTGTTAACCCTGAGTGTAATAGGTGGTTTTTGAAGCGCTTCAGACAACAGTTTTTTCGCAGTTTCAAATCCGTAATCATTGACAAACTCTGAAATTATACTTTCAGGACAGGAGTAGATGATTGACAATGATTTTATATCATCACTCTGCGGTATTTCTACAGGATTTCTAAGTAACGCTCTTAAAACACCATTTACAAACGAAGCATTATAACGCTCCTTTGATTTTTTAACAATATTAACCGACTCGTTTACAGCGGCACTCTCAGGTATTTTATCCATATACATTATTTGATAAACTGCAATACGAAGTGCTTGTTTTGTAATCGGTTTTAGCTTATTTATGGGTGTTTTAAGAAATTTTGAAATTATAAAATCAAGGGTAATCTTTCTATCTAGTACTCCGTAAAACAAGGCGGTAAGCAGTCCTTTATCCATAGAGGACAAATTGTTTTGCGTTATAATTTTATTAAGAGCTATATTTGAATATGCCTTGTTTTGCTCAAGTTCTATTAGCAGATTTACCGCTATTTCTCTAACGTTTGCCATACTAGTTCACTTTTGTTCCAAGAGGAATTTTTTTGCCGCAAAGCATCTGAGAGGCAGTCATAGCCTTTGAGCCTTCAGGCTGTACGGTTAATAGTTCTAACGAAGTATTATTTCCGCAGGAAATTACAAGCTTGTTATTGTTGTCAATAACCTCGCCCGGTTCCTTTGTAGTTTTATCCGAAACCTTGGCAGAAATAACCTTTACACGCTTACCTTCTAGGAAGAAATAGGCACACGGCCAAGAATAATATCCTCTTACGGCACAGGATAATTTTTCTGCATCTAAGTTAAAATCCAGATGCGCCATTTCCTTTTTAATTATAGGTGCATAAGTGGCTTCCTGTTCATTTTGCTTTATAGGTGTTATTTCGCCCTTTTCAATCTTTTCAATAGTAGAAGCCATTAAATCGGCGCTAATGTCGGATAATCTTTCAAATAACTCCTCGGCGGTTTCTTCAGGCAGTATATTAACAACTTCAGTAGATAAAATATCGCCCGTATCAATTCCCTCATCCATCTGCTGTATAGTAATGCCCGTTTGCTTTTCGCCGCAAACGATACACCACTGTATAGGAGAAGCGCCTCTGTATTTTGGAAGTAATGAGGCGTGACCGTTAACACAACCATACTTTGCAAAATCCAAAATTTCCTTAGGTAAAATCTTGCCGTAGGCTACTACAACAATAATTTCGGGATTAAGCTGTTTAATAATTTCTAAAGCCTCACCGTTTCTGAGAGTTTTAGGCTGAAAAACAGGGATATTTAATTCTTCTGCCAAAACCTTTACAGGCGGCGGAGTTA
>JAZLAD010000103.1:0-3439 GCA_045613005.1 Acutalibacteraceae bacterium
TCAAAATGGGAAAATGATACCGGAATGCCCGACATTTCGCAGATCGTTCCGATAGCGCACGTGTTTGGTGTGAGCACTGACGTTTTGTTCGGAACGTTTGGAACGAACGACACCGAAGAAGTTTTGGAAATCATAAATCAGACTCAATCGTTGCTTTCAAGACCGTTGACAGCTGCAAATCTTCTCGAAAAATATTACGCCTTGCAGGAAGGACTAAAACTATATCCAAATAACCAAATTTTGCTTATGCATTGTTTGGAAAGCGGAATTGCACTTGCATATCCTGAAAACGAAGAACTATATGATGCTGAACATGCAGAAGATATTTATAGAGAATGTATTCGGTATGCTGATCTCGTGATATCATATTCCAAAAACATCTCTGATATAATGCGCGCCCATATGATCATGGTTAGTCTGCATTCTGCCTACGGAAATTTTGGAAAAGCAATCTTCCATGCTGAACAATTTCCTCACCGTGCAGATTTTAATTTTCATGTTATGCACGCTTACTATGCGCATTGGAAAAAAGATTATGTAACAGAATCAAATAGTTGTCAATACGGAGTCTTGCACTATCTTGAAGGAATGTTGAATATAACTACATTATTAGCAAAAAGTTATATGCTGCAAGAAAAATATAGTGATGCCGCGAACACGGTGGAAACTTCTCTTGAATTGATACAATGTGTTTTCAAGGACAATAACGTTTTACCACCGATTCATCATCGTGAATACGGTGATCTTTACGCGCTTCTTGCAGAGATTTATCTAAAAGACCAAGATTCTGACAAAGCGTTATCGTATCTTGAAAAAATGGTGAATTACGATTTAAATGATTATGCGCCGATAGATAGTAATACTAAAACGATAACTCCGCTTTTGAATTCGATTCCTCACGGATTGTATCGAAAGAGAATGGACATACATGAGAATTTAGTAAGAAAGCTTACAGACAACCGCTTTGATTCACTAAAAAACGATAGTCGATATAAAAAATTAATCGAACTTGCTAATCAATAACTTTTACCTCTGACAGAAATATCACTGTCAGAGGTTTATTATTTATATGTTTAAATTTAAAATACTTATATTTAATATTGCGAAAATAGAATGAATATGTTATTATATAATGTAACATTGGTGTATTATGGCTTTTTGCAGATTCGAAGGAGGTATTTTATGCCTGATAATCGTCCAATAGGAGTTTTTGATTCGGGACTCGGCGGTCTTACGGTTGTAAAAGAAATAAACAGGCTTCTTCCCTTTGAAGATATCGTTTATTTTGGAGACACAGGAAGGGTTCCTTACGGTACTAAAAGTAACGAAACCATAATTAAATATGCCCGTCAGGATGAAAAATTTCTGCTCTCTAAGGACGTTAAAATGATAGTAGCCGCTTGTGGCACGGTTTCCTCGGTTGCCTCTTTCACTAAAGAGGAGTTGCCCGTAGAGTTTGTTGAGGTTATTTCAAACTCGGTTAAGGATTCTCTAAAGGCTACAAAAAACAAAAAAATCGGTGTTCTCGCTACCTCGGCTACAATAAACAGCGGCGCACACAAAAGGCAAATTTTAGAGCTTTGTCCTGAAGCTGCCGTTATCGAGCAAAGCGGTACGCTGCTTGTAACGCTTGTAGAGGAAGGCTTTGTATCGCCCGACGACAGCGCTGTAATAGAAATACTAACACGTTATTTGAAACCGATGATAGAGTCAAACGTTGACACGATAATTTTAGGTTGTACACATTTCCCGCTACTCTCCGATGCTATCAAAAAGGTTATGGGCGACAACGTTACCCTTATAAATATGGGCACCTCAGCAGCAAAGGCTGTGAAAGAGTTACTCGAAAACAGCGGCGCACTTTCAGAAAACACCAAAAAGGGCGAAAACAAATTCTTTGTAAGTGACAAAACGCAGTCCTTTAACAAGACTGTTTCTGCCCTCTTTAGCAAAGAAATTGATGATCGATACGTAGAACAGGTGGATATAAACAAAATATGAAAAAGGAAGTTTTATTAAATATTACGGGTGTTCAGGGTGTTGACGGAAACAAAGACACAGTTGAATTTTCGACCGTAGGAACTATGGAAAGTGACCTTACAGGTGTTCATTTTCACTATGACGAAAGCCAGATTTTGAAGGCGGGAAATATAAAAACCGCACTCAATATTTTAAACGATGGTTCGGTTATTCTAGAGCGAAGCGGTGACCTTAACACCAAGTTAATCCTCGAAGAGTCAAAGCGTAACAGCTGTCACTACAACACTCCCTTTGGCGAGATGCTGATAGGAATTTACTGTAACCGCTTAGAAGTGGATTTAAAGGAAAATACAGGCAGAGTTTTTATGGACTATACCATAGACTCAAACTTCAGAGAAATAAGTAAAAACCAAGTAACCATAAGTATAAAAGAGGTATAAAAAATGTCATTATTAGTAGCTAAGACAAAATCACAAATCAGAAGCGTTATTGAGGACGCTGCAAAAAAAGCAATAGCTGACGGCACATTTGAAGACGCTCAAAATCTGCCGGGCTTCACAGTTGAGGTACCTGCAAACCGTGCAAACGGTGACTATGCGGTTAACGCCGCTATGGTTTGGGCAAGAGCCTTCCGCAAAGCGCCAAGAGCTATCGCTGAAATTTTGCTCGACAAAGCAGATTTTACGGGCACCTACATTGAAAGAGCAGAAATTGCAGGTCCCGGATTTATAAACTTCTTTTTAAAGGACAGCTTTTATTCTGATATCGTTTTAGACGTTCTCGATAAAAAGGAAAATTACGGTAAATCAGAGTACGGCGAAAACAAGCGAGTGCTTGTTGAATTCGTATCGGCTAACCCAACAGGCCCTATGCACATAGGTAATGCAAGAGGTGGCGCTTTAGGTGACTGCCTTGCCGCAGTTTTATCTGCCGCAGGTTACTACACCGAGCGTGAATTCTATATAAACGATGCGGGAAATCAGATAAACAAGTTCGGTCTATCGCTTGATTTGAGATACCAGCAGTTATATAAAGACGGAATTGAAATGCCTGAGGACAGCTATCATGGTGAGGACATTATAGCTCACGCTAAGTCTTTTGCTGAAATTAACGGCGATTCGTATATTGAAAAGAGCGAAGCTGAGCGCAGAGCAGCCCTTGTAGAGTTTGCGCTACCTAAGAATATAGCAGGTCTTAAATCTGACCTTTTAAAATACAGAATCGAATACAACACCTGGTTTAAGGAAAGCACACTTCACAATAACGGCGAGGCAAAGAGAATTATCGAGCTTTTAATAAACAGCGGATACACCTACGAAAACGAGGGTGCTTTATGGTTTAAGGCAACCGAGTTCGGCTGCGACAAGGACTTTGTTTTAGTTCGTGCTAACGGTGTGCCGACCTATATCGTTCCCGATATTGCATACCATTACAACAAGCTTGAGGTTAGAAAATTCGA
>JAZLAD010000104.1:0-6362 GCA_045613005.1 Acutalibacteraceae bacterium
AGAGTGCAGATAGCTGTTATAAACCTATCGGGTCAGATTTATCTTGAAAAGGAAAAGGCAACCAACCCATTTTTAGCGGCGGATGAGCTAATAGAAAAAGCAAAGAGTGACGGTGCTAAACTCATATTGGTTGACTTTCACGCCGAGGCTACAAGCGAAAAAAGAGCTTTAGGATTTTATCTTGACGGCAAAGTAACCGCCGTTTTTGGCACACACACCCACGTTCAGACAAATGATGCTCAGGTTTTACCAAACGGAACGGGATACATCACCGACCTTGGTATGACGGGTGTTGAGCAATCGGTTTTGGGTGTTAAAAAGGAAATTATAATTAACAGACTAAAATCTAATGATATGTCAAAGTTTGAGTTTGCCGAGGGTCAATGTATTTTAAACGGATGCCTTTTTGACGTTGATATAAACACGGGACTTTGTGTTAAAGCAGACCCTGTATTTAAAAAGGTATAACACATTATATATTATTAAGGAGTGATAATATGGTTTTTAAAAAAGTTTTATGTGTTTTTCTTGCCGTTTTATCACTTGTTTCTTTTTGCTCTTGCGGCAAAAACGATGAAAATGAAGACAAAAACACACAAAAGCCTTCAAACACTACCGAAACCGGTGAAATAAATTTGCTCTACTGCAAGTCGGACAGTTTCAACCCTTACACCGCGGTATCCGAAATAAACAGGAATTTATCAAAGCTGCTTTTTGAACCGCTTGTTAAAACCGACAATGAGTTTGAGCCTAGCTTCCGACTTGCGAAAACCGCAGAGCTTGGAGATAAAGTTTGCACGGTAGAGCTTAAAGCCGCCTCATTTTCGGACGGTAGTTACGTTACGGCAAACGACGTAATATATTCATACAATCTTGCTAAAGCTTCTGCCACCAATTATTCCCATAAGCTTTACGAGGTTACAAAGGTTGAAGCTATAAACGACAAAACAATAGTTTTTCATTTAACCAAAAACGACCCGTATTTTTTAAATCTTATTGATTTTCCGATAATTAAGGCAGATAGTGATAAGATAGTAAATTCGGACGGTGTTACGGCCTCTCCTATCGGATGCGGAAGATATATACCTAGTGACGACGGCACGTATTTTACCGCTAATGACTCATTTTACGGCAAAAAGCCCAATATTAAAAAAATACTGCTTACAAACGCGCCTGACGAGGCCTCGGTTTCGCACTACGTTGAGGTTGGCGCTACCGATATATATTATACCGACCTTTCAGACGGTGAAATTGTTAGAATGAGCGGTAAAAAGGCAGACGTCAATCTGAATAATCTTGTATATATAGGTATAAACAGTGCTTATCCTGAGCTATCGAACAAATATATACGGTACGCTATATCCTCTGCAATTAACCGAAGTGAGATTTGCAGCAACGCTTATTATAACAACGCTGTGGCGGCAACAGGCTTTTTTAACCCTGTTTTCGCAAACGTAAACGCTACCCAGTCATTAAATTCGAAACCAAATTTGCAAATAACTGTTGAGAATTTAGAGAAAATAGGTTATAATAAGGTAGCAAATGATGGAAGCAGAGTGAATTCCAAAGGAAAAAGACCTAAATTCACACTGCTTGTAAACTCTGAAAACGCTTCGCGCGTTCAGGCGGCAAGCCTTATAAAAAAACAGTTAGAACAAGCGGGTATTGAGATAACCGTTGTTTCAAGAAACTACGAACAATATGTTGAAATGCTGACAAACGGTCAGTTTCAGCTGTATCTCGGTGAAATAAACGTGCTTCCCAATATGGATCTTTCTGCTTTAGTGCTTGAAGGTGGTTCGGCTGCTTTCGGTGTAACTCCCGAAACGGCACATTTAAATCCCGACGGTACATCTGCCGAGATACCGCAAAGCAATACAAAGGTTGCAATAGATAATTTTTATAACGGTGTTGCATTGCTCAGTGACGTTGCGGCAACGTTACTTACCGAAATGCCTCAAATCCCCGTATGCTATCGAAGGGGTCTGCTATTTTATAACAGCAGTATTTCCGGCGATGTTGAGGTTTCCCAAAGTGATATTTATTTTTCGTTCGAAGAATATATTAATAAATAAATTTACGTTTAATATTTTTAGGAGGATTTTACATGATTTCCTACGATACACTACAAGGTAAAATAATTGTTAGTGAAACATATCTTTCCAAGCTAATCGGCAACGAGGTTACCTCCTGCTTTGGTGTTGTTGGTATGATGCCAAGCTCACACCGTCAGAGAATTTCTAAGTTTGTTTCCCGTGCCGAAAAGATTGATACAGGCATCAAGGTAACAGGCGATGCTGAGAAGGTTACGGTTGAAATTCACATTGTTGTAACCTATGGTATGAATATAAACGCTATTGCTGCGAGTATAACCGAAAAGGTTAAATACGTTGTGAAAGAAGTAACAGGAATAAACGTTACGCGCGTTGTTGTAAAGGTAGACGGAATAATTGAATAAACTTAGCGTTTTACACAGCTAAATTTTAAAGGAGTGCTTATTTTGTTTAATGGTAACACGCTGCGCGACGCAATTATTTCCGCAGCTAACAATCTTGCTAATAACAGAAAAAAGGTTGATGACCTTAATATATTCCCTGTGCCCGACGGTGATACGGGTACAAATATGTCTATGACCATTGCAAACTCGGTAAGAGAAATTTCAAAGCTTGAGGGTGCTACTGCAGGTAAGATTGCTGCGGTTAACGCTTCTGCGCTGCTTAGAGGTGCCAGAGGAAACTCGGGCGTTATAACCTCTCTTCTTTTCAGAGGCTTTGCAAAGGGCATTGGCGACGATGAATTTGCAACCTCAAAAAATATAGCAAAGGCTTTCAGAATGGGTGTCGACGCAGCCTATAAGGCAGTTATGAAACCAACCGAAGGCACCATTTTAACCGTTGCAAGAATAGCCGCAGACTATGCTGAAAAGGCCGCTAAAACAAACAATGATGCAATAGTTGTTTTCGAAGCCGCTATCGAGGGCGCTAAGGTTGCTTTAGATTCTACCCCCGAGCTTCTCCCCGTGCTTAAAAAGGCAGGCGTTGTGGACGCGGGCGGTAAGGGCTTTGTAATAATCCTTGAGGGTATGCTTTCGGTATTTAAGGACGGTTATATTATTCCGTCTGACTCGGCTACAAGTGAAGTGGCAGATGAAAGTGACGAGGGCAGAAATGCCGCAGGTGAATTTGAAACCGAAATCACATTTACCTATTGTACAGAGTTTATAGTTAACCGTAATGATAGCGGCAAGGAGCCACAAGAGCTTAGAAGTTACCTTGAATCTATCGGTGACTGCGTTGTTGTGGTTGACGATGATGAGATAATTAAGGTACACGTTCATACCGACCATCCGGGTAACGCTATTGAAAATGCGCTCACCTTTGGTCAGCTTGTTCATCTAAAGATTGAAAATATGCGTGACCAACACGAAAAGGCAAAGCACGATGCTGTAAACGCTAAAAACCGTCCTTCTAAAACCAAGGAGTTAAACGAGGAAATTAAGCCAGTAGAGATAACAAAGCCTGTAGGCTTCGTATCGGTTTGTGCAGGTGACGGTATCGCAGATTTATTTACTCAGCTAGGCGTTGATACGATTGTTAGCGGCGGTCAGACCATGAATCCCAGCACCGACGATATTTTAAGAGCAGTTGAAAGCACACCTGCAGAAACTGTTTTTGTGCTTCCAAACAACAAGAATATTATTATGGCTGCTGAGCAGACCATTCCGATCAGTACCCGCAAGGTTATAGTTCTTCACACGAGAACCATTCCGCAGGGTGTAACCGCAATGCTTAATTTTGACGAAGGCTCCTCTGCTAAGGCTAACGCTATTGCTATGCAGAAGGCTTCCGAGCAAATTGCTACGGGTCAGATAACCTTTGCAGCAAGAGATTCTGATTTTGACGGTCACAAAATCAAGAAGGGTGACTATTTGGCACTTGTTGAAGGCAAGGTTTCGTTCACCGATACCGACCTTGAAAAGAGCGTTTTGAAACTTTTAAAGCAGATGATTAAAAAGGACAGCGAGTTTGTAACCGTGATGTACGGCGCTGATATAACAACACCGCAGGCTATAGCAATAGAACGTGCAGTTAACGCAAAATATGGCGACAAGGCAGAAATCACGTTTATAAACGGCGGTCAGCCGGTTTACTACTTTATAATTTCGGTTGAGTGAGAATGATTTATGTCAAACTTTAAAACTGACGTAAGATTTTTGAAGGGCGTTGGCGAAAAACGTGCCGAAATACTCTACAATATGGGCATCGATACCATCGGTGCCCTTTTGCGTTTTTATCCGAGAGCCTATGAGGATTTTTCAAAAATTACACCGATTTTCGACTGTAATTACAACGAAAAACTTTGTGTAAAAGCTACTATTGTAACCGAAATTTCCGAGCAGTACATAAGAAATAATATGACCGTTTACAAGTTTTGTGTAGCAGACGATAGCGGCAGTATGAACATAACGCTCTTTAACAACAAATATTTAGCGGCAAGGCTTAAAAGGGGCAGGACCTATTTATTTTTAGGCAAACTATCCCCTGTAAATATTATTCCCTCTATGTCCTCCCCTGAAATCCGTGAGGTAGGCTCGGTTGACATTGAGCCTCAGTATAGCGCAGTTAAAAGTATCGGTATGCAAAACATCAGAAAAATGGTTAAAAATGCACTTACCTGCGAAATGCCCGACGACCCTATACCTCAGGAAATTTTAGAAAAATATAATCTTTTAGACCTTAAAACAGCTCTCGAAAATATACATTTTCCAAAAAGCAAGGAGTCGTTAGAAAGGGCTAAAGCGCGCCTTGTTTTTGAAGAGCTTTTAATTTTACAGCTATCCCTTAACATTTTAAAGAAAAAGCATAAAAGGCAAAGTCCTTGTGTTATAGATAAGGATTTTTCGGGTGATTTTGAAGCACTGCTCCCCTTTTCACTTACCAATGCTCAAAAGAATGCTATAAAGGATTCTATTTTTGATATGCAATCGGGCAGAAATATGAACCGCTTGATTCAGGGAGACGTAGGCTCAGGAAAAACCGCTGTTGCCGCTTCGCTTGTATATACTATGGCAAAAAACGGTTTTCAGTCGGCTTTAATGGCACCCACCGAAATACTTGCAGAGCAGCATTTTAATTCTCTTGCCTCGCTGTTTGATAACAGTGATATAAAAGTATGTCTGCTTACAGGCTCCCTTACAAAGCTTAAAAAGCAAAAAATTAAAGAGTCGCTTAAAAACGGTGAATTTAATATAGTTGTGGGCACACACGCTCTTCTGACTGAGGATACCGAATTTAAAAATTTAGGTCTTGTAATCACCGACGAGCAACATCGCTTTGGTGTTAATCAGAGAAATGCGCTATCCGATAAGGGAATCCGTCCGCACATGTTGGTTATGTCGGCAACACCGATACCCGGCACTTTGGCACAGGTTCTTTACGGAGACCTTGACGTTAGCATAATAAACGAGTATCCAAAGGGCAGAAAGCCAATTGAAACTTATCTTATTACAGGGGACAAGAGACAACGCGCCTATAATTATATAAAAAAGCATCTTGACGAGGGGCGACAGGGTTATATTGTTTGTCCGCTAGTTGAAGAGAGTGAAAAAAGTGAAGCAGCCAGTGCCGAGGAATACTTTACAAGTCTTTCTAAAAATGAATTTTCAAGCTATAAACTAGGTTTGCTTCACGGAAAGATGAAGCCTAAGCTCAAAGAAAAGGTAATGAGCGATTTTGCAAGGGGTGAAATTGACCTGCTTGTTTGTACCACGGTAGTTGAGGTTGGAATAGACGTGCCCAACGCCGCAATAATGGCGATTGAAAACGCTGAACGATTCGGCCTTTCTCAATTACATCAGCTGCGCGGCAGAATAGGCAGAGGCTCGCATAAATCAACCTGTATTTTAATTTCCGACAGTTTATCTAAGGAAACCGAAGCAAGACTTAAAATTTTAACGTCGAATACCGACGGCTTTAAAATAGCCGATGAGGATTTATTACTTCGAGGACCGGGCGATTTCTTAGGTAGCCGTCAACACGGACTCCCACCTATGAAGATAGCGGATATTTTTTCAGATACCGAAATTTTGAAGCTGACAGGTATTGCGGCAGAGCAAATTTTAAACCTTGACCCTGCACTTAAAGAACAAAAAAACAGCGCTTTAAGGCAAGAAGTCATTGATTTTTATCAAAGTCTCAACTAAAAAAGTTACACAAAAGTTACAAAAGGTTACAATTTGTAATAATTGAGAACAGCGTTTTGAAAAATTTCAAAACGCTGTTTTTCCGCATTAATAAAGGATTTTTGGGACTTTTCCAAAATTTTTAAAAAAATATTTTTATAAAAAGGTTGCAATTTTGTAA
>JAZLAD010000105.1:0-4950 GCA_045613005.1 Acutalibacteraceae bacterium
TTGCCATTGTATGAAAGGTTAGAGTTATAATATTTTTCCTTTACATAGTAAACCGACGAATAACCTTTTGTCATACCAAAAGGGGGGAGAAAGGTAGCAAGATATCTATCATCACCTTCTGGATTCTTAACAAAAATATCAAAGCCACTCTGTGCCACAAGGGTTATATGCGGCATAGGTTGACTGTTTTCCATTACCGATTTTATAGCGATAAACGGTGAATTGGTTTTGAAACGAATTCTGCCGCCCGAGGTGCTGCAACTAAAAGCTTCAACACCCTTAGATACACCTGCAGCAACGTTTTTGGGCATACGGGCAAAGTGATGATTCTCGTTATCGTAAAACACACCGTAAAGCTTAAAAACGTCACTCTTAGCATCAAGCCAAACAGCGCTTTGCGGTACGTTTCCGACGGGGACTTTAAGGTTTTTATCGAGATCACTAATTTTCATAAAAAACCTCTTTTTGTTTTTTATTTTTCCTTTTTAACAGCCTCAACAATTCTCAAAATTATTGGAGCGAGTAAAATGTTAATGGTAAGCTCTGCAAGGAAATTGATACCTGCAAGACCTACAAACATATATTTTGCCGTATTATTAAAGCCTTCTGCAACACCCCATTGTGTTATAGCGCTCATAAAGAAAATTTTGCAACCGAGCAAAAATACTCCTGTGTTAACAACGGGACAAACTATAGCAGACGCAATAATCGCAAAATACTTATTGCGTCGGCTTAGCAATTTGTAGGTTAGTCCTGCTGCAAGGCCGCACAAAGCACCCTTTAAAAGTACGGTCAGCACAGTTCCAAATACGTCAATAACGAGGAATGGAGCGGCATCACCGCTAAGAAGTACAACAGCGCCGAAAACAAGGCCGAGCCAAGCTCCGATTTTATAGTCGCAAAGTGTAGCACCGATAACTATCGGCACAAGGACCAACGAGATTGAAAAAGGCCCTAATTTAATAAAGGCACCCAAAAACTGCAAGACTATTACAAGTGCAGTAAGAAGTGCACCGAGTACAAACTTTTGAGTTTGTAGTTTTCTTGTGTTTGACATAAAATTACCTCCGATACTGTCCATAAAAGGTACAGTTCATTAATATTTGCAAACTGCTTTACGCAGATATTGCCTTAGTGATTTTTTTCGTATATTTCTCTGAGTCCCTCAAGAAGTAGGTTTTCGTTGTATATAATATTGTTACTGCAGTGTTCAATAACTTCTTTCGAAAGACCTCCCGTAGCAACAACGGTAGGTTCGTCACCAAGCTCGTCGGCTATTCGGTCAATAAGGCCGTCGATCATAGCGGCTGTGCCGTAGATTAGACCTGAACGCATACAGTCAACTGTATTTGTACCAATTACGGAAGATGGAGCAGATAGGTCGATAGACGGAAGCTGCGCTGTGTTTTCGCAAAGGGCTCTAAGGGTAAGTCTTACACCTGCCGCAATAGCTCCACCGATAAATGCACCGTTACGGTCGATAACGCTGACGGTTGAAGCTGTGCCCATATCGATAACGATACAAGGCAGAGTATACTCCGAAATAGCTCCGACAGCACCTGCAACTAGGTCAGCACCAAGCTGAGCAGGATTGTCTATTTTTATATTTAGTCCCGTTTTAACGCCTGGGCCTAAGGATAGCGGTACAATATCACAAAGCAGAGAAACAGCACGGCATATAGCAGAGCCGACACTTGGTACTACCGATGAAACAATACAATCGTCAATTTTAGTATAATCCTGATTGTAAAGTGAAAGTATGCTTTTAAACTGTGAAGCGTATTGGTCCGACGTCATAGTAGTATCGGTTGCCATACGTGCGGTAAAGGTTAAAACCTTGTCCTCAAAACCGCCAAGTGTTATATTAGTATTGCCAATATCTATCGCAAGAAGCATGTGAAAACCTCCTTTATAACTGTATTATAACTACTGTTTACGCTAAAATCAAGAAATTATTGTAAAAATGTGTTGACTTAAAGGCGCAAAACTGATATAATAGCCGTTGCTAATGAAATTTTTTATTATTAGTTCCTTGCTTCGCAACAAGATTGCGAGGCCAAATGTCCAGAAGGAGGTGCAACAAAATGACAGCTAAGTATGAGACAACCCTTATCTTTTCCGTAAAGAATGGTGACGAGGCAGTTGCAGCTTTAAAAGAGAAGTTCAACGACCTTATCGCTAAGAACGGTACTGTCGAGAATGTTGACGATTGGGGCAAGCGCCGTCTTGCATATGCGATCAACTACGAGACAGAAGGATATTACGTATTCTACACTTTCACTGCAGAGCCTGATTTTCCAGCAGAGCTTGAGCGTGTAGCAGGCATTGACGAAAACGTTCTTCGTATAATGACCATTAAAAAGTAACGGAGGAAAAAGAAAATGTTTAATATCGTAGTTTTAACAGGTCGCTTAACTGCCGACCCCGAGCTTAAGACAACGCCTAACGGTATTTCCGTTACCTCATTTTCAATTGCCGTAGGAAGACGCTATCGCGCTGGTGAAGAAGCTCAGGCAGATTTCATCAATATTGTTGCTTGGCGTCAAACTGCTGAGTTTATCAGCAAATACTTCAAAAAGGGAAGTATGATTGGTATCGAGGGCTCAATTCAGACCCGTAAGTATACCGATAAAAATGGTAACAACCGCACAGCTTTTGAGGTTGTAGCCAATAACGTTCAATTTGTAGAATCAAAGAGAGATGGAGCATCCGGTCCTGTTGTTAGTGAGAACGCTTCCTTCAGCAATGCTGACGCTAGTGATTTTGCTGAAATTGATAACGGTATGGATGACGATCTTCCATTCTGATTCTCCCCATATTATATAAAGGAGGAACTTTAGGTGGAAAAGAACGAGAGACCTGCTCGCAGAAAGACACGTAAAAAGGTTTGTCATTTCTGCGCTGAAAGAATAGAAGAAATCGATTACAAGGATGTAGCACGTCTTCGCAAGTTCGTTTCTGAACGTGCAAAGATTTTACCACGTCGTGCAACAAGCACCTGCGCTAAGCATCAGAGAGAGCTTACAACAGCTATCAAGCGCGCTCGCCAGATCGCTTTACTTCCTTATTCTAACGATTAATTTTAATTTAAAGAACCCGAAAATTCGGGTTCTTTTTTATGAAAAAAGTTCTTGACAAAGTAATCTTTAGGTGTTATAATCGCTCTATAATATTTTAAAATGCGTTGAAGAAATTATTTGTTTTAAAAAAGGTTTCAAAGAGAGTCGGCGGTTGCTGAAAGCCGATATTCCGTTTAAAGCAAAGTCTCGTTTCGGAGCAGAGCTTCTGAATTTAAAGTAAGAGGCTACGGAAGGTCCCGTTATCAAGGCCAAAGGCTTGTTGGAGCCTTGCTGAGTGACTGTTATTTACAGTAATTATGGGTGGTACCGCGAATTTTTTAAGTTCGTCCCTTGAGGCTATACAGCCTTAAGGGATTTTTTTATTAAATTTTGTTTTAGGAGTAGTGCTATTTATGAAAAAAATTTCTTTTTCAGATGCAACATTAGTCATCGCAAGTAATCTTTCTTTTAAGGAGAAAATCGAGATTGCAAGACAGCTTGAAAAGTTAAACGTTTCTGCGATCGAGTTAGGTGAAATACTTAATATTAAAAGCGATACTTTACTTGTTAAGACAATTGCTTCATTTGTTAAAAATAGTACTGTTTCGGTTTCGGCAGGATTTACTGAAGAGGGCATTAACAACGCAGCTAATGCTTTAGTAACTGCCGCTAAACCACGTATTAAAATAGAAATCCCTGTTTCAACGGTAGGAATGGAATACACCTGTCATATTAAAGCGCCAATGATGATAGAACTTGTAAAGCAGCTTGTAGCTCTTGCAAAGCAAAAGGGCGTTGAAGCTGAGTTTTGTGCTTTAGATGCAACACGCGCCGAAGAGAATGTGTTAAAGGAGGCTGTTTTATCGGCTGTAGAAGCAGGTGCCGATATTGTTACAATTTGTGACGCCTCTACAGAAATGTTGCCCGAGAAATTCGGTGAGTTTATAGAAGAAATAGTTACCTATACAAAAGACACCAAGGTTAAGCTCTCGGTAAATTGTAGCAATAAGAACGGTCTGGCTGCCGCTAAGGCTGTTACCGCTGTCGATAAGGGTGTAGAGATTGTTACTACCGATGTTTTATCACGTAACGTTCCGCTTGATAATATGGCTGAAATCGTTCGTGATTGCGGTCAAAACAACGGTTTTAGTACCGATCTTAAATTTACCGAGCTTAACCGTATAATTAAGCAGATAAATTGGGCTTTAGGCAACGGAAAGAGTGAAAATAGCGTTGCCGTTATTTCGGATTCCGCTACAACTGTTATAGCACTTCAAAAGAGTGATAGTGTTGATACTGTTAAGTCTGCAGTTGCTAAACTCGGCTACGACCTTACCGAAGAAGACTGCGCTAAGGTTTACGAAGAATTTTTGCGTGTAGCAGAAAAGAAAAACGTAACCGATAAAGAACTTGAAGCTATAGTTGCAAGTGTGGCTTTACAGGTACCGCCAACTTATAAGCTTATAAGCTATGTTATAAATAACGGAAATATTATTTCTTCATCTGCACAAATAACCCTTGAAAAAAATGGTGAAATTTTACAGGGTGTCTGCATCGGCAACGGTCCTATTGAGGCTTCCTTCTTTGCTATAGAGCAGATTATAGGCTTCCACTATGAGCTTGATGATTTCCAAATTCAATCGGTAACCGAAGGAAAGGAAGCAATGGGCAGCGCCCTTGTGAGACTTCGCTCGAACGGAAAACTTTATTCAGGCAACGGTATTTCAACCGATATTATGGGTGCTTCTATCAGGGCATATATTAATGCGGTAAATAAGATTGTATACGAGGAGGGCAACCGATGAAATTATCTTTTTCCACTAAAGGCTGGGATTGTTCGTTCTCTGAATTTTGCAAGGTTGCTAAAGATTTAAAATTTAAGGGAATAGAG